>JACKAK010000004.1:0-300000 GCA_020635115.1 Halobacteriovoraceae bacterium
AGTTCAAGCCTTTTGATGATTTCACTTGCTGTCATTTTAGATACCAAAAAAAGGCCCTCTTAGAAAGAGGGCCGTCATTATATTTCTATAAATGCTTAATAAGTGGGGCAATAACCAAGGCAACAATTGACATCAGTTTTACTAGGATGTTCATTGCAGGCCCTGATGTGTCTTTGAAAGGATCACCAACAGTATCTCCTGTAACAGCTGCCTTATGGGCCTCTGTTCCTTTAGATTCTCCTTCAATATGTCCTTGTTCAATTGACTTCTTAGCATTATCCCAAGCTCCACCAGCATTGGCCATAAAAAGAGCTAGAAGAACACCTGTTACTGTTGCACCTGCAAGCATTCCACCAAGGGCCTCTTTCCCGAGAAAAAAGCCAACCGCGACAGGAGAAAGGATGGCCACAATTCCTGGAGCAACCATTTCCTTTAAAGATGCTCCAGTAGCAATTTCTACACATCTTTGAGTGTCAGGTTTGCCAGTTCCTTCCATAATTCCAGGAATTTCTCTAAACTGTCTTCTGACTTCTTCAACCATTTTTTGGGCCGCACGTCCAACAGCACTCATTGTGTTAGCACCAACAAAAAATGGAAGAACACCACCAATAAAGAGTCCAATAACAACTCTAGGCTGCATGATGTTGATACTATCTAAATCTACAGCTGTTGCATAGGCAGAGAACATGGCCAGTGCAGTGAGGGCAGCTGAACCAATGGCAAAACCTTTTCCAATGGCAGCTGTTGTGTTTCCTAATGAATCTAGTCCATCAGTGATTGCTCTTACATCGCTACCAAGTTCACTCATTTCAGCAATACCACCAGCATTATCTGAAATTGGTCCATAAGCATCAACAGTCATTGTCACACCTGTTGTGGCCAGCATTCCTACAGCTGCAATTCCAATCCCATAGAGACCAGCAAATTGATCAGCAAAATAAATTGCAATTGAAATAATGATGATTGGTGGAATACATGAGTACATTCCAACAGCAATACCTTGAATTATATTTGTTGCTGGGCCTGTTTTACCGGCCAAGGCCACTTGTTTAACTGGATTGAATTCTCCAGCTGTATAGTACTCAGTAATAAGACCAATAAATAATCCCGAAAGAGAACCAATGACCATGGCATAAAATGGGCCCATGGCGTAAGGAAAAGTATTAGAAAAGTCTAAGTACTTGACAGCAAAATATGAACCAGCAAAAAGAAGAATAAGTCCAATAATTGGAGTCCATCTTAAGGCCTTTGCTGGGTCAGAATTTTTAAGAACATTCATGGCCATAATACCAACAACTGAAGAAAGTAGACCAATTGTAATAACTAATAATGGAAGGATTACTGTTCCAATACTTGAATTAGGTAGAGAGCTACCAATAAACATGGTTGCGATGACTGAACCCACATATGATTCAAAAATATCTGCACCCATTCCTGCTGTATCACCTACGTTGTCACCTACGTTATCGGCAATTGTCGCTGGATTTCTTGGATCATCTTCTGGAATTCCTGCTTCAACCTTACCAACTAGGTCAGCTCCAACGTCAGCTGCTTTTGTGTAAATACCACCACCAACTCGAGCAAAAAGTGCAATTGAAGAAGCACCCATTGCAAAACCATTGAGGGCACCGATTGCAGAAGTGCCACCTAGGGCCTTAAATGCAATTGCGACTCCCATAAGACCAAGTGAAGCAACAGTCATCCCCATTACAGATCCACCGTAAAAGGCAACTGAAAGAGCTTTACCTTGCCCTGATTGGGCCGCTGCCTCTGCAGTCCTCACGTTTGCTTTTGTGGCGGCTTTCATTCCAATAAAACCACAAAGCATTGAGGCCAGAGCACCAGAGACATAGCAAACTGCAGTGTTTACACCTAATCCCCAGCCTAGGAGAATTGTGACAACACATAGGAAGGCCAAGAGTATGGTGTACTCTTTTTTTAAGAAGGCCATAGACCCACTTTCGATTAGACCAGCAATGGTCGTCATTTTAGCATTTCCTGCGGGTTGCTTTAAAAGCCAAGCATATGTAGCTAGGGCAAAAAAGAAACCTGCAAGACCAACAAAGGGACTGAATTCGAAATAATTAACCACTGAATTCATCGTTAACTAACTCCTGCAAAAAGATTAATATTAATCAGCAATCAAGGCGATTACGTGAATTTACTTTAAATTTTTGTCTGACAGAATTAACATAATAACAGCAAGAGTAAAACTCATTTTTTACATTCAAATTGGTGCAGATAAGTAGAGGTTATAAAATGGATGCGCAGCAAAACAAACAATCACCACTTTTAAGAATTCTTTCCTCATCATCAAAGATGGCCGTGGCAACACTATCGAGCAGAATTTTAGGTCTAGTCCGTGAACAATGTATGGCAGCGTATTTTGGTGCAGGTCTTATCACTGATGCTTTTTTAGTCGCATATCGTATTCCCAATATGCTTAGAGATCTTTTTGCGGAAGGTGCCTTTTCTTCTGCTTTTGTTCCTATTTTTACTGATATCAAACGACAAGGAGAAGATAAGGCCCGTTCACTTCTTTGGTCAGTTTTTTGTTTGTTGTTTTTAATTACATCCTTTTTAGGAATATGTTTTTTTATTTTTTCAGATGAGCTTGTTTTGCTCATGGCGCCAAAGTTTGTGGAAAATCAAGAACAATTCATTTTATGTTCTAATATGATAAAAGTAATGTCCCCATTTTTAATGCTTATTTCTCTCGCTGCATTATGGATGGGAGTTTTAAATACACTGAAAATTTTTTTTACTCCAGCTTTGGCACCGGCCTTTTTCAATGTCGTCATGATTTTAGCAATCATATTCTTACCTGAAATTCTAAAGGATAAATTTGGAACTCATCCTGCCCTGGCCCTATCCTTAGGTGTTTTGGCCGGAGGAATTGTGCAGTTATTTTTTCAATTTCCTTTAATTTTAAAAAGAGGTTTTGGGCCTAAAGGTCCAATTGTAATGTTTCAAGATTCTTCGAAATTAATTTTACACCGCCTGGGAATCGGTGGAGTGGGGATTGCAGCAAATCAGATAAATGTCATTGTTTCTACGATTATTGCTTCAGGCACACTTGTTGGTGCAGTTTCTTGGCTTACATATGCTTTTCGTTTATTTCAATTTCCAGTAGGCATTCTTGGAGTATCGATTGCTGGTTCAAATCTTGTTCATTTCAGTGAGAATTGGAAAGCCGATAAAAAGTCCGAAGCAATTGAAGTTTTTAAATCTTCAATTTTTCTTTGTTTATTTGTGATGATTCCAGCGATGATTCTTTTAATGTCTGCAGCTGATTACTCAATGCATCTTATTTTTGAAAGAGGCGTATTTACACATAATGATACATTACAATCGGCCCTGGCGTTAAAATGTTATCTTTTCGGTCTTCCCTTTTATGGCATGTTTAAAATTTTGACTCCAACTTATTATGCAATTGATAAACCCAAAGTTCCGGTTATGACCTCTATTATAAGTATCGTTTTCAATATAATTTTTTGCTTGCTCTTAACACCTGTTTACGGATTTCAAATTCTGGCAATTGGAACAGCTTTGTCGATGGTCTTAAATTGTGTGATACAGCTTGTAATTTTAAAAGGAATTTTTAATCAAAAATTGAAGGACATTATTACACTGAGGATACTTAAGCTAACTCTTTGCGCAGGAATGGCCTACGGTGTATTGGACTACATTAAAGGAGGTCTATTAATATACGAATTACCTATGCACTCAAAGCTTCTAAATCTAGGACTCTTTGGTTTCATAGGGATATTAATTTACGCAACGCTATTACTAATGTTCGGTGAGTTAAATTATTTAAAAAATTTTTTAAAAAGATTTATTAAATTATCCAAAGACTAGTAATTTTGTCTAATGGAGAGTAGGATGCTTCAGTATTAAATATTTGAGGTTTTCATGAAAACAGATTTTGAAACATTAAAAGCTCTGGCCAGCTTTACTCTAAACCATCTAAAAGAAGATGAAGTTGTTGATTTTAATCCCGCAACACGTCTAGATTTGATTGAAGCCTTGGCCACTGAATTTGGTGTAAGTTTTGCGACAGAAGAAGATATTCGTGAACAGGCCATTGAAGAAGTTGAAGATAAGATGGGTGCCGATAATCTTCCGGAAGATATAACTGAAAGTGAAATGTATAATCATGCTCGAAAAGAAATTATAAAGTCATTTAACGGCGAAAATATTTCGGGTCTCTATCTTGTTGAATCACTGCATCAAGTTGCAAATCGAGCAAAAGAGTTTTTATTAAGTAGTGAACTTATTGAAGATGTTTTTGGTACAGATGAAGAAGTCGTTGCTTATCTTGTGAAGCATATAAGAAATTTTTCTCTCAGACGGGGATAAAAATTTATAAAATTTGAATTCTTTTGAGTACTTCTTCGAAGTAAGGTCCTTCAAGGGATCCATTGAGTACTGAGCTGTGACATTCAAAAAAATAATATCCTTTTTTAGAAATGTCTTTTATTAGGCAAGCATCGTAGTAAATTCGGTCTTCTTGATTTTGAGTTCCCGTACCTTCAACTCTAAGGCATGGCATATTTTTTAACTTTGGGGTTGGAGTATCAAATTCTGTTGTATCTAAATCAAAAATAATTCCTAGTTTTTTTACTTCAGTTGCAAAAAGTTCTTTCAAACTTTTGTGAACAGATTCATTGTCTTCAACCCATTTAAATCTGGCCCTCCAATCGTAATATGTGTCTTTTCTTTCGAATTCTATATAATTTTCATTTTGAATTTTAATTCCCCACCAAGATGGAAGCTTAAGTTTGAGTTGATGAAATAACAAATCCACAGAGAAAACTTCGTAAAGATCTTTTTCATTTTTGATAGCAATGGCCGTGTAAATGATAAATAAAATAATTCCTAAAAAGGTAAGCCATTGCCATTTATTTTGAACTATTAATTGTAGAGCTTCACTGAAATCCATATCTTCTAGTAGCTTTGTTTTATTATATTTGCAAGCTGACAAAAATCATAAAGTATATAAGTTATTGAAAGTGTTGGGTACTGAACTTAACTACCGGATTTATAGGGATTTTTTTTAAGATTACAATGAAATAGTCGATAAATGAATTAGGCAAATGGGATAGGCCTAGCGGAGAAGTTATGGGATTTATAAAATTTTTAATCATTGTCATGGCCTTGAGTCATCTAACATATGCCCATGCATTTGTGGATGGATGCCAGTATATGACCACAAATTACACTCAAGCAGACATTGATGCAAACGAAGTAGCACTTTGTGTTCGTATGCAAAATATTCAGGCCTTTAGTGCTGATGGCGCTTGCCTTCCATGCATTTACTCAGCTATGCAAAATCAACAAGACACAGGAATCGATTGGGAAGGAATTACAAGAAACGTTGCAGGACCTTTAGCTCTACTTGGTCTTGGAATTTATTCTCAAAGACAAGAAACCAAAAGGGCACAAGGTTTTTACGATATGATTCGTGATCAAAATCACGAATGTACTCAGAGACACTCATCATACTATCAATTGCTAACTGACTTAGAAATTGGAGCAGTTATGACTCCAGAACAAGCTGGTAAACTAAATGCTGTATGTAATGGAGTTTCCTATCAAAATTACGCTGGAGGGCGCGGATATATTCAAAGTCAATATCCAGGTTCTCAGTGTTATGGGAGATACACTTGTGGCGGGTACACAAATGGTTTTATGAGTGCAATGAATGGCCCGTATTACCCTAGTGCTGGTGCAGGTTGGGGTTATCAGGCCAACTATAATATGGGTGGTGGATCATCAAGTGATATTATGTCTCTGCTTGCACTTGGTCTTCTCGGAGGCGGTGGAGGAGGATTAAATCTTCAGGCCAACCTCGGACTAAACGGTGGGCTATATTCAAGTATGGGTGGGGGACTTAATACCAGCTATTATAATCCTTACTTGAGTAATGGGTTAAATGGCCGCGCAGATCTTTATTATAGAGCAGGACCTAGTGGTCTTTGGGGGTATAATTCTCCATACTCCAATGGGTTCAATTTAGATTTTAATGGAAGTATTGGAGGCGGTGGCCGTTGGAACGGTGGATATGATCCATACCTTAGTTATCAAACAGGTTGGGGGGTAGATGGACGTTACGATCCTAGAACTAATGGTTCAAGCTATTGGAACAACACTGGAAGTTGGAATGGAGATGCTTATTGGCAACAACAGCAACAACGTCAGCAACAATGGCAACAGCAACAACGTTATCAGGGATCTGTCTGGGATTTTGAAAATCGTTTAAACGCTTCAACCCAGGTTTCACAAGGTGCGGCCCTAGATAGTCTTTATGAAAATTATGCTCGTTCGTATAGTGATCTTAATACTGCCCAACAGAGTCAGTATCATAACTACCAATATCCAGGGGTAGGTGCCGATCTAAATTTCAATGCAGGTTGGGGATATAATTTCAATTGGTATTAATCTATTTGAAAAAAAACTGTGAATAGAATCGTATACAAATTTATTTATTGTGGATTAGAATTTTCATTTCTGATTGAAAAATGACTTCTATTTTATTTTGGTCAATACATTTTTCAACAAAACCAATACCAAATTTAGGGTGATCAACAAGATCATTAGTTTTAAAACATTCTTTAATAGAATATTTTTTTGGAGAAATTTTAGAACTAGAGACTCTTTCACTCCACTCTTCACTTAGAGATTTAAATGTAGTTGTTCTCGTTTTACGAGGAATACTTTTTTTGCCAACAACATTTAAGACATCTTTATTTTTATAAGAGTGAGTTGATTTGCAGGTTTTGCACATTACTTTATGTATATTCAAATCATCTTTCATAGCAACGATCATATGGGCCAAATCTAGCTTGCACTTAGAACAAAACGCAATTATTTCCTTGCCAACCGATGGCCTTTGAGTAGACATGTTGATATCCTTTTTGAGTATATATTTGGTTAAAATTATGTAAAAAAACATTCAAAGTAAAGAAACTTAAATAACAAGTCAAAGTATAATGAACGATTTAAATAGAATTCACTTACTGAAAAAGGCCAAAAGCTTGCCAAAGTCTTGCGGCTGTTATCTTATGAAAAATCAAAAGAATGAAGTGGTCTATGTTGGCAAATCTAAAGAGTTACGGACAAGGGTATCAAGTTATTTTAACGAATCACAAAAGACTCCCAAGACAGAAATTCTTGTAAGTCATATTAAAAGTTTCGACTTTATACTTACTGAAAATGAAGTTGAGGCCCTCGTTTTAGAGAATAATCTTATAAAAAAGTTTACTCCTCGTTACAACATCCTTATGAGAGATGATAAGTCATACCCTTATGTCTATATAAATTTAGAAGAACCTTTTCCTCGACTTCGATATGATCGTAGACCTAATAGAAATAAGAATTCCAAAATTTTTGGTCCCTTTACAACAGGAAGTAATATCTCAGAAGTGATAAGAGTCATAACAAAGGCCTTTGAGTTGCGTGATTGTACATTAAGGGAATTTAAACAACGCAAAGAACCCTGCTTACTTTATCAAATGAAACAATGTAGCGCTCCATGTGTAAACAAAATTTCAGAATTTGATTACAATCAAAACTTAGAGCTCGCACTGTCTTTTTTTGGGGATAATTCAAATAAGGCCTTAACCAATATAAGAAACAGAATGCGCAAGGCCTCTGATAATGAAGAGTATGAATTGGCCGCAATGCTAAGAGATATGATTCTAATATTAGAAGATTTCTTAAAATTAGGAGGACAAGAAAACGCTGAAATTCATCAACTTAAAGAAACTTCAGTAGATATTGTCTCTCCTTATTTAGGGGAAAGTGAAATTGATATTTCAATATATATGATCCGAAATTCTCATCTTATCGGTCATAAAAATTTTCACTTTCCTTTAATCGACTGCCTTGATGAAATTCATGAAGAGATAGTAAATTTTCTTATTCAATATTATCTCAAAACAAATGATGAACTTCCTCATAAAATTATAATGGAAGGAGAAAATATAATAGAATTTAGTGAGGCATTAAATCAACTTATTCAACAAAACAAAGTAATGAAAAATAATAAAATAAAAGTTGAAAGGCCAAAACAAAAATTTAAATCGTTATTTGAACTCACAACCACCCATGCAAAAGAGCAACAAAGAGTACGCTTAGAAAACCAAGATAGTGTCTATGTTGGACTTAATAAACTCAAAGATCTGCTATCAATGTCAGTTCGTCCTAAAAAATTGGAATGTTACGATATCGCAATTTGGCAGGGAAAATCTCCGACCGCCTCTCAAGTCGTTTCGATTGATGGTAAATTGATTAAAGATCAATATCGCTATTATCATATCTCTGTAAGAGATGAGGGTAATAATGATTTTGCAATGATGAGAGAAGTTTTGCAAAGAAGATTAAAAAAAGGCGATCTTCCAGATGTTTTTATAGTTGATGGAGGAAAAGGACAAGTCAGCTCATTTCAAAGTGTTTTAAAAGAGTTTGATATAAATATTCCTGTTGTAGGTATTGCGAAATCAAAAACCAAATCAGATTTCAAAGAAATTGAAGTAAACTCTTCAAAAGAGCGATTAATTATTCCAGGAAGAGTAAATCCTTATTTTTTAGAAAAAAATAAATCTCTTTTTAAAATTATTGTACAACTTAGAGATGAAGCACATAGGTTTTCACGAAAACTTCACCACAATGCAGAAGAGAGTCGATTATTTACCTCTTGGCCTGGAGAAATTCCAGGAATTGGGCCAAAGACCGTTATGAAGATTTTAAAAAACTTGCGCTTTTCAAGGGAAGAATTAGCTCAACTTTCTTTTGAAGAACTTAAAAAAGAATTAGGAATCAAGAATCATCTTGTAGAAAAAGTCTATAAATATTTGCATTCAACCAAATAAGTTATTTAAAGATTCTCAATTTATGATGTGAATTTTTTTCTTATTCGTATTGCCGCATTCAGGACATCTTTTATGCTCTTGTACAACAAGATTTTTATAGTCCGATAAATGTGAATGAACTAATTTACCTCCACAAGCATTACAGTGGTTCATAATTTTTCTTACTTGTTTTGCATCTCCATAGTATTCTTCAAATTTTTCAAATTCAAAGTCAGCCTCAATCGCCATTTTGTCTCCTTGCGTGTCGGTGAGTTATAGACCAAATCTTTTTGGCCCTAATGGTAAACATTGGCGCAATTCCATTTGCTGCAAAGCGTACATTTTACTATCGGCGTAGGAGACATATACTTTAAAACTATGGTAGACACGGGCCAGTGGGAAAAAATAAACTAGGAAGAAAATGTGCCAATAATTGATTATAAAAATGAATTTTTAGCATTGAGAAAACAAAGAGAGCTTATTGAAAATGGACAACATGATTATCAAAAATGCTTTGCAACAGATCTTTTTATCAATTCAGATATTCCTGTATTTAATACTCTATTCTCAAATACTTCCAAAAAAGCTGATTCAACTTTAGACAAAACTGGCCAAAAAAACCAAATTCTAAATTCTTTAAAGCAATCAGTGGACAATAAAACACTAATGCCAAAAGAAGAAAAGACTCTTGAAAATATAATATATAAAGATAAAACTCCTCCTTTTGTTTTCAACTTAATTCAAAACGTTTCAGTTGATCATTTTGATACTGTAAAAAACTTTTTTAATTCTAAACCCTCAATTGATGATATTAGAGTTGTTGTTGTTGCTCCCTTTCCTCTCGAAGATGCTGAGCAAATGGTCACAGTCGAGGCCCTAGAATTGATGAATAAGATGATTAAAGCAATGAAGTTAAATAATTCTCAATATTTTTACCAGTTTCTTGATGAACAAACTAATAAAGATATTTTTTACTCAACAATTGTAAAGCTTAATCCAGAATTAATTCTCACCTTTGGGGCCACGGCCACAAATTATTTTCTAGGCAAAAAAGAGAGACTTTCCGATATTCACGGGCACAGTTTTCAAAAAATTCTCAAAACAACTAGCAATGTCTATCGATTTCAATTTGTTCCAATATTTCATCCAGATTATTTACTCATTAATCCACAATTGAAAAAAACTGCCTGGTTGGATCTTCAAAAGTGTATGAAAATACTCAGAATACCCATTTAAACTCTAGCGCTTGAGAAATTTTTTCCTTTTTAGTAGAATTTAAAGAGCACAGGAAGTGCTTTAATATCCATGGACACTGTAGGATGAAATACATATCTCTAATCCTTTTGATTTCAAGTTCTTTATTTGCTATTCCTAGGCCATCAAAAAACATGATGACGACCAATGGCCCATTACTCAAAGTACGAATTGGAAAATCTCTGGGGCAAATAACAGTGAGAGGGGAGAATATTTCAAGAACATTTCATCCAAATAATACTTTCAAAATTTATAAAGGCCCTAAGAAAATCAAATTTAATTGTGACAGTTTATATCAGGGAATGTCTAGAGCTGATAATCATCCAATACTCTTAGCTTCTATGAGCTCTCTAACAGGGCCTATGTTTTGGAATTATGATCCTTATCATGGAAAATTTCACTTGATCAGTGTACCAAAGAAAAAAAAATGTGATCTTGTACAAGAGTTATCTATGGAGAGTTATCTTGGATCACTTTTATCAAAAGAAGTATCTAGTTCTTGGCCAGTTGAGGTTCTTAAGGCCCAGGCCGTAGCAGCACGGACATATGCCCTTCATAAACTTGAAGAATCGGAACTAAAATCAGATTTAAATGAAAGCTCATATTTTGATTTAGAAAATTCTGAAAAACATCAAGTAAATGGATCATTGCAAGATATCACCAAAAAAACTCTAAACGCTGCCATGGATACAAAAGGTATGATTTTAGTCACAAAACAGGGAAGTCATCTTACTCCAATTTTTTTCCATGCTTCGTGTGGAGGTAAGACTTTAAGACCAAATGAAGTCTGGGAAAACAATGTTCCAGGATATGAAAGTGTATCGTGTGAGAAGTGTACAGATACAATGGTTGAAAAGTGGAATAATGAAATCAGTATTGTGAACTTTAAAAATTTCTTGAGCTGGGTCGCAAAAGAAAGAAAAGTAGATTCAATGGCCACTGATATTAAAAATAAAGAAATTATGATTGCTCCTGATCGAAAACAAAATCACGTTCTAAGAATTTACCTTGGAAGTAATGTATACGTAATAAATAAGACTCTTTTGAGACGTTATTTTGGGAGAGTTAAAATTCGTTCAAATAACTTTAGATTACAATATGATGATAAAAAAATTTCTCTTCAAGGAAATGGACATGGACATGGGGTTGGAATGTGTCAAATTGGTGCACTTGATTTAGCGAGAAAAGGTTGGGACTATAAAAAAATTTTAGCTCATTATTTTCCAGGACATAAATTGAAAAAGGTTTATTAGTGATAAAATTTTTATTTATACTATTTTTAATCTGTATTGAGGGGCAATGTGCTGTGGTTTTAATTGATCCAGGACATGGTGGAGAAGACTTAGGTGCTGAAACTATTTACAAAATTGAAAATACAAATCGATATAAAAAGATATATGAAAAAGATTTTACTTTAATAGTCGCTAAGAAAATTGGAAGTGAACTAAGTAAGTTCCAAAATGTATATTATACTCGAACTATTGATAGAGAAGTTGGGCTGGATGAACGAGCTGAAATTGCGGATAAAGTAAATGCAGATATTTTTATATCTATACACTTTAATTCACATTATAATTCAAATGCACATGGTCTGGAGACGTATTTTCTTTCTAATAAAAGAAATTCGGCCGTGGAAAAAATTGAATCTATTGAAAATAAAGATTTGCATGGAAAAGATCTTTTGGCCCACAAAATTCTGATTGATTTAATTGTCAACAGAACGACGAAAGATTCAAAAGAACTGGCCCATGATATACATATCAATCTTGCTAAAAAAACGGCCAGAAAATTTAAACTTAAAGACCGCGGTATTAGAGGTGGGTTATTTTATGTTTTGGCCATGTCCAAGAGACCAGCAGTTTTACTTGAAGTTGGATTTATTTCTAATCCGAAAGAGTTAAAATTATTGATGAGTGAGAGCTTTTTAAATGATTATGCACAGTCAGTTGTGAAGGGAATTAGAAAATTTTTAGTTAAAAAAGGGCTTGAGGGTCCTAGTCTCTTTTAAAATATCAAAGGGGCCAAATCCTTGGCCCATTATGGAGAGGAGAATTATATTAAACGTCTTTAGACGATTAATGATTGTTTGAATTAATAATTATAGTTTGTGTAAGGATCACTGAAATACTTTTCAAATGTTCCACTCCAATATTGATGTGAATTTTCGATGATGAAATGTCCGTAGTCTACAGAACCAGTGCGATTACTTCCGTTATCATCTAACGTTAGTTGTTGAATAAAGACATTTTTAACAGTTGAATCTGTAACAACATTTATATCACCTTGTCCAAAATCTCTCAAAACCATAGGACACATTCTAAGAGTGATGTTGAAACCAGTAACAGAGTTAGAATTAACGATTTTACTAACGATGACGATATCATTTCCTATGTCACCAGCGATGAGTGTTCGTCCTAAGTATACATTCGCAACAGTCCCAGAAATGTGTCCTGTTGAAACTCCTCCTGGACTGATTGAATACAGACCGCTGTAGTTGCCAGAAATCTGTGTTTTTAAGGCAATACTTGTTCTTGATCCACCACTTGCACATGGGTACTTTGACTCAAGCTGGTTCACTTGTGAGACCTGTTCGTTGCTAAAGCCATTTGTATAAGCATTTGCACTGGTGGATGTGGTGTTTTTGCTTTTTTTATCACTTCCACAGGAAGCAAGGGCCAAAGCAAATAGGCCTAATAAGAGTGTTCTTTTTAGGTTTACTTTCATTTTTATCTCCTTACCAAAAATCATCTTGATATATTCTTTAATGCATAAGGCATGCCAACTTTGTTTATAAGGTGAGCTTGAATTTACTAGATGTTAGCATAGTGAAGAGATTACAGAGGTGCCCAAAAACTTTACAATACGAATAGAAGTGATCAAATCTTGAGAGTTATTCTACGTAGATTACAACGTTTTTGTAGAAAAAATTCCACTTTTAGGTGGAAAAGATTTGATAAAAAGCCAAAGTATTTTGATTTATTCGCTGTAACTGGTTTAAACTGTATACTGTTTAAACACTAGGTAACAGGGTTAACCAAAGGATAGATAGATGATGACCAAAAAGACACTAATTTTTCTCTTAACTACTGCGTTTCTCGTAGCTTGTAATCCAGTTGATAAAGATGCTCTAAAGAAAATTATTAAGGAAAATCCAGATATTGTAACTGAAGCGATTGAGGCAAATCATAAAGAATTTTTAGAGGCATTTCAATCAGCAGCAAAAAAGTATCAGACAGAAATGGCCGAAAAGAAAAGAGTAGAAGAAGAAAAACAATTACAGGCAACATATGATAATCCATTTGTACCTAGTATCACCGAACAAGATGCTGTATATGGTGATAGAAATGCTCCGATTAAACTTGTAATATATTCAGATTTTCAGTGTCCTTATTGTGAGAGGGGCTTTAAAACAGTCCAATCACTACTTCAAAAATATGGCGCTAAAATTCAATATATCTTTAAGCATTTACCATTGAGTTTTCACCCTCATGCGATGCCTGCGGCAGAATATTTTGAGGCAATCAGACTTCAGTCGACAGAGAAGGCATTTAAGTTTCACAATTATATATTTCAAAATCAGTCAAAAATTGAAAGAGGAGCGCCGTTCCTTGAAAAGGCCGCTAAAGAAGTTGGTGCAAACGTAAGTCGGATTAAAAAGGATTTAGCTGACAATAAAATTGCCTCTACAATTAGAGAAAAAATTAACGCTGACATGGAAGAGGCCAAAAAGTTTGGTATTCAAGGGACTCCTGGCTTTATTATAAACGGTGTTCCTGTTAGAGGTGCTTATCCGGCCGAACATTTTGAAACTGTTGTAGAGGAACTCATAAAGCGCGGTAAACTTACTTTGTAGTGAATGAAATATAGTTAGGTTGAATTAAATTGAGGCCTTCTTATGTGAAGGCCTTTTTTTCAAGAGAGATCCTTATGGATAATGAACTTTATACAGAACTTGGGAAGAATAAAATTGGTAGAATTAAAATAGATGATACAAATTCTTGTTTAAGGGAATTTTCTTTTGAAATTCTACTGTCGTTTTCAAAAAAAAGAATTACAAAATTATTTATTAATGATCTTAAAAAGATTTTAGAACTTGATTTATTATCAGACATTACTTCTGAAATTATTGAGCTTGAAACTTTTATAGATACTCTTAAGGATGGAGTTGAAGAGTTAAGTTTTTATCCTAATTTGGATGAATTTTTTTCTCATTTGTCCAGACTACTTCTCAGATCCCTTTATGAGAGTAGTAAAACAGATGCAAATAGTGAAGACGTTTTACATTCATGGCTAGAATCAATAAGAATTTCAATTGAAGAAGAAATATTCAGATTGCAAGAAAATCTCTAAAGCGCATGTATATTGTCTTTTTTTAAAAAAGTATTTGTCATTTTAAAAAAAATCCGTAAACATCTACGTATAATTATCAACAAAGATTCCATTAGGAGAAAGTATGAACAGAAAAGAATTAATTGAAGCAATTCTTAAAACTAAAGAGCTAGGCCACTTAACAAAAAAAGATGCTGATCTATTCTTGGCAACTACTCTTGATACAATCAAGAAAACAGTTAGAAAAGGTGACGATGTGTCTTTAATTGGTTTTGGAACTTTCTCTAAAGTAAAAAGAGCTGCTAGAACAGGAGTAAACCCAGCTACTGGAGAAAAAATTAAAATTAAAGCTAAGACTCTTCCAAAGTTCCGTCCAGGAAAAGCTTGGAAAGAAATGTTCTAATTGATTGAACAGTGATCTTATAAAAGCAAGGGCCATTGACTGGCCCTTTTTTTTTGATATTTAAGCTGAGTCAAGGTCATGAAGTTCTTTAACGTAGTCTTCAATTTTTTTTAAATTTTCTCTGGCCTTTTTTATATCTGACTTTTCCTTTTCATTGTTCAGATTTTTTTCAAAGCGTTTTAAAATAGTATTCACTACATGGAGGGGATTGTTGATTTCATGATTGGTTTTCATGGCCATATCGGCCATTTCTTTTATCACAACATTTTCAAAAAGAATTTTTCGATTTCTTAGTGTTTGATGGTAAATCCAAATAAAAGAGAATGTCGTGAAGGGAATTAAATATCCAATATGGTTTGGAATAGTATGATAGAGTGAATAAGAAACAAAAAATGTACATAGTAAAAAATAGATTCGCATCTCCCATTTATGAAGAAGATATAAAACAGGGGTATGGCAATATAAATTGACGAGTAAAAATAATTGAATAATTTTGAGATTCGAAAAAGAGTTAATTGCAATCCCGTAGATAAAGTAACTCAAAATGATTTTTGTTAAAGTTCCTGGAGCTTTAAGAGCAAAAAGATAAAGAAAAGGAATAAGAACTAATTGACTAAGATGTAATAAATAATAGAACGTTGTTGTGATATCAAATAAATACTCAATAATAGAAAAACATAAGATCAAAATAAATGTTGGTTTTGTAATTCTGAGAATTTCTAGTTCTTGTTTATCCATGTATTACTCTTATAAATATATTCGGTTTTTTTATATTTTTTTTTAGATTTGATTGTGCGTGAGAGTATATGTATGTTTTGGTCTGAAATTTGTGTTGATCGCGATAATGATGAGGAAATTGGCATAATTTTCAAGAATAAACTTAATAATAAAAAAGTTCTAAAGATCGTCGCATTTTTATGTTTGAATCTAATTACTCATATAAGTGGGTTTTAAATTTCCAAAAGATAAAAACAAATCTGACTTGTTTTGTCTGATGTTAGATTCATTATTTCTTATTATTTGATAATTCCACTTACTTTATTTTTCTAACTATTCAGAGAGAATGTCTGTTGCATGTGAACATTTATTCAGAGAATCCCACCAAGGTAAGATTAGATTCTTAAAATACTCCGGGTATTGCTGCTCTAAAAGCTTTAAATCTGGATCAAGCAGCAACTGCTCTTTATTTTGAGCTTTCTTGAAGCGTCTTAATAAAGTTTGATAAGTATTGTGAGATTTTTTTTCTTCAAGAGTCATTTCTTTGGCAATTTTTTTAATTTGTCTAGGCAATTCATTTCTACTTGCAAACTCAAGTAGGTTTTCTTGAAATGCATTTGAGTTTAAAGAATCCCACCAAGGTAAGATTAAATCCTTAAAATACTCGGAGTATTGATTCTCTAATAGCTTTAAGTCTTCATCCTGCAGTAACTGCTCTTTATTTTGAGCTTTCTTGAAGCGTTGTAATAAAGTTTGATAAGTTTTGTGAGATTTATTTTCTTCAGGAGTCATTTCTTTGGCAATTTTTTTAATTGCTCTAGGTAATTCATTTCTGCTTGCAAACTCAAATAGATTCTTTCTGAAGTCACTTTGCCTTCTATCCCATAAAGACTTCAACGCTACTTCGAGATCTTTGATTTTGAGACTTTTTGTAAATCTTGGACGATTTCGTTCATTTTTCAAAAATGGATTTGAATGTATGAGCTTATCACCTATTGCTCTATAGATCTCTAAAGATTCCTCCAACTCCAATATATCAAAATTTAAAAAAGAATGTACTCTCACCGCGGTTTTCCCTAAATCCGGGCGCAACAGACGCCCAAGACGATGAATGAGCTTCACTGGAGACTTACTTTGTGAAAAATCAACTAAATTTCTTAATCCATTTATATTTATACTTTCATTAAGCATGTTTACTGAAAAAATTAACTGATAGTCTCCCTTTTTTATTCTATTCATTGCCAGACTTTTTTGCTCTTCACTCATATTGGAATGAAGCTTAACAACTCCAGAAACATGCTGGTTAAAGTATTTGGACAATTCATCTACTTCATCAATAGAATTACATGTAATAAGAGTTTTTCCATCTTCTAATACTTCGTTGATATAATTTAAAAGATGAGGGTAATAATCTGTATTTATTTCAAAAAAACCAGAACGACCTTTTGTATAAGCAGGGCCAAACTCATTCAGCTGTCCTAAATCAAAAGTATAAAGTTCATCTAAAAGTGGAAGCTCAGCCTTCTTCATACCAACTTCCAACTGGTCGATAAGTGCCAAGGCCATATTGTCATAGTCACTTAGATCAAGATAGGCACTGATCACTTCTCCTAGATTTTCATAAACCTCGCCAATGGCCTTTTTATTATGAAGAGGAGAAGCACTAATGCCTATAGTAAAAAAATGATCAGTATGAATTTCAGAAAAAAGCTTGTGGGAAAGTTCAAAAGTCTGATTCCCCCCTAAGTGATGGGCCTCATCGTAAATCCAAGACCCCAAATGATTGATCAGTTCAGCTCGCTTATTTTTTTCTTTAAGAATATAATTTTTAAAAGATGTGGTTGTCGTAAGAAGGATTACATTATCATATTTTTTTAAATGAGTTTCGAGTTTTAGAGAATCTCTGTTTTGCTGTCCATACCACCTCACAATCTTAGTTTTAGGATATAATTTAACAAGCTCACGAATAGAATGGTCCATTGTTTGGACAGTGCCAATATAGTCAGATGAAAGGACATGAACTAAAGAGTTTTGTTCTTTCAAGCGCATTCTAAGATGATCGTAGTAAACGAGAGATTTTCCGAAACTGGTAGGCGCAACGACAAGCGCACCTTTTTGATTATTTTCATACACTTGCTGAAGCTTAGAGATAACATTTTTTTGTTCAGGTCTTAAAAATAATGCAGGTTCATTAAGAGAAAGACGTTGTTTAACAATATTGTCATTAGCGTAATAAGGGTAAAATTCACTGCCCATAGTCCAGGATAAAATAGCAGAACGAAGTTGTTCAGGAGAAAATAGTTCCCATGAGGAAGGAATGGTTAATGTACGAAAGTCACTCTTGTCGGCCACATTCAGGTCCTCTCCAAAGCTAATATAAAGATCCTTTGGGATTGCTTTTATTATGATTCCTTCTTCGTTGACTAAGACAGAGCGTTCGATATTAGGAGCACTAAATTGCAGACGTTTTCCAACCAAAGGGGAAACTTGTGAATGAATAAAGTTAAAGAGAACTTGGTTTTGAATTTGAGAATATGGTAGAAGATCGTCAGAATAAATGTTTGAAATAAATGAAAGAAAAAAAATGTAAGTTAATAAAATCTTCACCTTAAGCTCCTAGACAAGAATTGTATCGTAGTGAAAGCTACGAATCTATTCATCTATGTAAACTCTACACTGTGAATAATCTTCAAGCATAGTCGTGGTAGATTATTAAGAAACATTTGGACAGTTAAAATGATTTTATTAATTAGCTTTTTATTTTTTTTATCACCCCTCTCAATATTTTCAATTGAGAAAGTAGGTATTTGCAATAACTTATTAGAAAATCAAACCCCCGAAAGTATTAGTGAGAAACAAATTCTTCTAAGTATTTCTAGCGACTTGACCTACAAACCACTTCTTGATGCTGCAAAGAAGCGCCTTGAATCTAGAGTAGAGAACTTTGAAATAGAAAGAGATCTTTACAGACAAAATATCGATTTGCCTGAAGATATTAGTTTTAGAAGTAATATTGCCAGTAAAGACGGAGGAGAAGGAGCTCTAAATGATGGTGTTTTTATGGTGAACTCTGATAAATTGGGCCAATACGCAATTAAAGTAAGCTTAGGAATACATTGGACGAATTCTCATATAGGTAAAGTTGATAGATCTTCAGATATAAAAAGGTTCAAAGAATTTATATCTATACAACGTACTTTAGGGGAACTCGGTATGGCCCCCAAAGTTATTGGTTTTTATGAAAAAGAAGAACTTCGAGCATTAATTAATGTTGCTAATAATACAGTCGACAAAGGAAAGGCCATTATTAAAGGGAAAATTAAAGGTGCTGGCCCACAAGTTGAACCAGAAGTTTTTAAGATTCCACCTCCAGAAGAACAAGTAAAAGGAGATTATAGAGTGGGGATTGCTATGGAATATATTCCAAAGGCAAAAAACTTCCCCAAAAGTACTAAATCTATTGAAACTATTGCTCAATGGAGTAAACAGGAACTGATGGAAGCATATAAACGAATGAGGCAGATAGACTATACACTTTATAAATTAAATATTGATCCGCAGGATATGCAATTTTTTTTGGCCGATGATGGAAGAATAATGTTGGGAGATTTAGATGCTTTCAAAATGCTAAAAAATGGTGAAAAAAGAAGTTTTATCGCTGATTACAAAAATCCTATAAAAGATCTCATTGCTATCTGGGAAGAGGCCAATAATGAAAAAGTCGAATTATCAATTTTACTAGATTAAATGCCAAACACATCTTTAAAGTGTTTCATTGTTTCTTCTAGGGATATTTTGAAATTTGGATTCAATTTAAAAAGTTCTACTTCATGAATAAGTACCTGTCCTTCAGGAGTTACCTGATACTCAAAGAAGTTAGTGTAAAGGTTGTGTCTGTTTAACTTATGTACTATCTCTATAAGTTTCTTTTTAGCAATAAGTTTTGTATGAATGGATAGACCTTTGGCCAGTTTTTTAGCATCTGCTTCCTCTGAGAAAATTCCACCCTTATAGTAATGGTAAAGAACTGCAAACGAAACTTCCTTGGCCACAAAATGAAATACAGGATCTTTGGTAAAATCGAGGAGGTTATCCTTTTCTACATATCCAGCAATATGCTTGGCCAATCCTATACGATTTAAAGCTCTATAAACTTGTTTAAACTCACTGAATTGAACACCACTGTCTTGAGAAATCAAATAAGTTCTGTAGTTGTTTCTGTGATAAATTACTCTAAAACCCGTAGAAGAGTAGGCGGTAAAATTTGGTGGTTGCATTGAAATGGATTCAACATTTTCAATTGCTTCGCCTGGATAAGATTTTTCTTCAAAGATTAATTCACATGAATCGACAGTTAGTTCATGTGCTGTAAGTATACGAGCAAAACAAACAATGAATATCACATAAAAAAATCTGGGCATGTACTTCTTCCATTTTGTTTTTAAGTAACATAACACGACATTGGCATTTTAAACTCTTACCGTGAATTCTTTATAGGATCAATCAAGAATAGCTCAAAATTTCAATGGTGGTATTTATTATAGTTGGCCAATGAGGAAAGATTTTCCAATTTAATTTATTGATGTCATTTTTATGACTTTTAACTTTTTTTTAACCACTTGAATCTTTGTAGAACAGTCTTTTAAACGGTAGAAATTTCCTATCAAAACAGGGGGGGATTGATTCAAATATGCCCCAAGGGTATAATTTTTGACAGGGAGAGCATTTTTTTCCCTGAATAATAATTAGCTTTTAACCATGGATGGGCGAAATGGCAGATGGAGATGTCAAAGACGAAGATTTTAAAGAGGCCGGTGGTGGCGGAGGGAAGAACCCACTTCTTACGATCATCCTACTCGTTAATACCGTTTTGATGGGAGTCGTTGCCTATATGCAATTCGATGCTCACAACAAAAAAGCAAAAGAACCCTCGGTCAGAGATATTATCAAGGCAGAAATGGATGCCGCTGAGTCAGAAAAAGAGGATAAAGATCCTGATACAGGTGAAGCTAAAGAAAAAGAGGGAATCCCATATAAACTCAATAGTTTCACAGCGAACTTAGCACAAGGCGATGGGCCTAGAAGATATATCCGTTTAACTCTTGTTTTAAAATTCTCAGTTGATTCTGAAAAAAAGGAATATGAGGCCAGACGTTCACAGATAAGAGATACCATTATTGGTCTACTCAATTCCAAGAGACCAGAAGATCTCTTAAGAATTGAAGGGAAGGCCTATTTAAAAGAAGAAATCAAAGCATCAATTAATTCATTTCTTATAGATGGACATGTGATTGATGTGTTTTATACGAATTTTCAGATCAATTAGTGATCTGTATGGCATTCAAATCCCAGGAGGGGATAGATGGCACAAGTCTTAAGTCAGGATGAAGTTGATGCGCTCTTAAATGCAGTTAATGATGGTGACTCTGATGATTTTTTTGGTGGAGATGAAGGCGGCTTTGAAAGTGATGATAGTGATGATAATATTCAACCCTATGATCTCACAAACCAAGATAGAGTTATTCGGGGAAGAATGCCTATTCTTGAAATTATCTATGAAAGATTCATAAGATCTTTTCGGGTATCATTATCAAACTCCCTAAGAAAAATTTCGACTATTTCTATGATATCTACCGATTTACTAAAGTTTGGTGAATTTGTTAACACGTTACCGATTCCATCTTGTATGTGTATTATGAGATTTAATGAACTTCGAGGTCCAGCACTTTTGGTTTTCGAATCAAAATTAGCTTATGCCATTATTGATTCATATTTTGGTGGAACAGATAGACCATTCACAAAAATAGAAGGAAAAGAATTTACTCAAATAGAGCTGTCATTCATGAAAAAAGTTATGGATATGGCCATTAATGATCTAGAAGAAGCATGGGCCCCTGTACATAGAATCGACGCTCAGTATTTGAGAACAGAAATCAACCCACAGTTTGTTGGGGTTGTTCCACCATCGGACGTTATTATTGCAACTACTCTTGAAGTTGAATTTGAGTCGGCCTCTGGTACAATCATGATAGTTGTCCCATATTCAACAATTGAACCAATTAAACAAAAACTTAGTTCATCTTTTCAAACAGATAATGACATGGCCGATAGTATTTGGACTCAGGCCATGCATGAACATATTAAGGATGTTTATGCTGAATTGATCGTAAAACTTGGTGAGTCTGAAATGACTGTTGGTGATTTACTTACCTTAGAAAAAGGAGACATTATTCCTCTTAATCAAGAGGCCTCAGGAGAGGTTTCTATTGCTGTTGAGGGAGTCGAGAAAATGAAGAGTCTCATAGGTGTTTATAAGGGGAGTAGAGCAGTTCAAATTACAAATACAAATATAAAAAAAAATAGATAGAGGGTGAATGTATGTCTGAAGAATTAAGAAATGATAATAATGTCACAGAGCTTAGAGCTCAAGAGGAAATTAATCCAATACAGATTAATAAATTAGCGGATGAAGTAAAGGCCGGTGATAATGCTCTAAATAAATTAAAAGTTCAGAATCTAGATTTCATATTGGATATTCCACTTAAAGTGACAGTTGAGCTAGGTAGAACGACAGTCATCATTAAGGATCTATTACAACTTGGCCAAGGTTCTGTTTTAGAACTAGACAAACTTGCAGGGGAGCCTCTTGAAATTCTTGTTAATGGAAAGCTTGTAGCAAAAGGTGAAGTTGTTGTTGTGAATGAGAAATTTGGAATTAGGCTTACAGATATTATTAGTCCAATTGAGAGGATTGAAACTTTAAAATAGGTGATGTGATGAAATTACTTTCAATATTTATAATTTTGATAACAAATGCACTAGCATCTCAGAGTCCAAGAGTGACAGATGTGAGTACTGTTTTAGAAAATGAGAAACTATTAGAAATTTCAGTTAAAATTTCAGAAAAATTACTAAGTGAACCTGAACTTATATTGAAAGATAATATAATTCAACTAAGTCTTCCTCAAACTGTTGCATGGCCAAAAATTGATAAGGTTGTTGTGGACAAGAAAAGTAATATCGAAAAACTACTGGCGTATCAGTATGACAAAAATACGGTTCGTATAAGAGCTCTTCTTGATAGTAAGGTAAAAATTGATGAAAGTAATTTACGATTTACACAAAGAAACGGAGAAATAATTATTCATATACCAAAATTAAACTCAGATGCTTATGATGATAAATTGTTAAATAAACTTCTTAAAGATAAAAGTTTCCAATCATCTAATGAAAATTTGAAAGTAAAAGAAGATGAAGTAAGAGCAGTACTTTCTTCTTCCGAGAAAAAAAATGAGAAGAAAGATGGATTCCTTGTTGAAACCAAAAAGTTTTCAATTATTGATTACCTCTCAAAGGTGATAGGGTTTTTAGCTTTACTTATCTTTGGAGGTTACCTACTTAAGAGAAATTTTTCAAATTCAAAAAAGATTTCAAAACAAAACAAAAAAAATGGCCTTAAAATATTCAGAAATAAAGGACATATTCAAGTTATTGAAAATCATTTTTTAGGAGGGAAGAAAAATCTTTCTCTCGTTCAAGTTGGAAACCAAGTTTTTCTCGTTGGAATATCAGACAATTCTATAAGTCTTGTTTCTGAAATTGATACCGTTGAAAATCCAATTTTTGAAGAAGATAAAGAATTCGCTCCCAAACTTGAAAATGCATCTCACCAAGAAAAAGAATTTTATTTGAAAGACATTGCAGAAAATACAACAGACGAAGTGGTCATTCAAAATGAAATTAAAAATGAAAATATTAAACTCTCTGATCAAATTAAAAACAAAGTGAAAAATTTGAAAAGGTTGCAGTAGTGAAGATTTTTTTTAAGATCTTATTCTTCTCGTTAGTTTCTGTTACAACGTACGCGCAGAGTAAGGGATTACAACTACCAGGTATTTCAGTTAATTTTGGTCAAGGAGCTAATTTAGTTGATACGATAGAACTTTTGATCTTATTTACTGTCTTAACTCTAGCACCAGCAATCTTAATTCTCTGTACAAGTTTTACTAGAATCATTGTTGTATTGTCGTTTATGCGCCAAGCAATAGGTACACAAAATATGCCTCCAAACCAACTTTTAATAGGACTGGCCATTTTTTTGTCTATATTTGTAATGAAACCAACAGGTCAAAGCATCTATGAAAATTCTGTTCGCCCCTATTTAGATAAAAAAATAACAACGCCCATTGCTCTTTCTCAGATTGAAAGCGATTTAAGATCGTTTATGTCTAAGCATACTCGAAAATCTGATATAGGTTTATTTTACGACGTTACGGATAAAAGTGCTCCAAATACTATTGATGATGTCCCAATTCATTTCCTAATACCTGCATTTATTATCTCTGAATTAAAAACCGCTTTTCAGATTGGTTTTTTATTATATGTTCCGTTTTTGATTCTCGATATGATTGTTGCTTCTGTTCTGATGGCCATGGGGATGATGATGCTTCCTCCTGTTGTTGTTTCACTCCCATTTAAACTTTTACTTTTTGTTTTAGTTGATGGATGGCAACTCGTAACGGGATCTTTGCTAAGATCGTTTCATTAATTGAGAGGTTAGATAATGGATACAGGATTTATACAAGATATCGCGGCACAAGCAGTTAAAGTTTCCCTTCTCGTGGCCTCACCAATGTTATTTGGCGCTTTGTTTATGGGGATTGCTGTTTCCATATTTCAGGCCGTTACCCAAATTAATGAACAAACACTCTCTTTTATCCCAAAGATGCTTGTCATCATTGGAGTAATAGTAGCTTTAAGCCCTTGGATGACGGATATGCTCGTCACGTTTACTCGAGAAATGATTTTAATGATCCCTGATATGGTTATTGGAAAATGATAGATATTAAAATTGAAGATATTACGATTCTGATTGCCTTTTGGCTTTGCTTCACAAGATGGACTTCTGTCCTGTTTCAATTACCATTGTTTGATAATACTTCTATTCCGAGCATTTTAAAAATTCTAACATCAATCTTGATCGCTTATGTTTTTTTTCCAGAAACAAAATCAGTCGTTTTAAAAGACATTTCAAATTTTGGAGATCAAGGATTTTGGATCCTAACTATTTACTATACGTTAATTGGTATTGTGATGGGAATGTTCGTTAAAGCAATACTAAATATTTTTGTGTCCTCTGGTGCCATTATCACTCAGGAAGTTGGGTTTGGTGCTGTTCGCTATTTTGATCCAAACGCAGGGCAAGCAGTGGGCCCTTTTGAAAAACTCATCTATTGGACTATGCTCATTATGATTATATCATCGGGAGCACTGCTGCCAATGTTCAAAGGTGTACTTCTGTCATTTGAAAAGCTTAGTTTTGTTAACACCATCCAAATTGATTCAATTGTGCAATTTTTTATACACATGTTTAAAAATATTTTTAGTGCATCCTTGTTACTGGCATCTCCCCTTATTTTCACAAACGTTTTTATAACGACTGTATTAGGAATAATTGCCAGAACTGTTCCTCAGATGAACGTACTAATGGTGAGTTTTGTCGTCAACATTGGATTAGGTCTATTGGTCTTTTTGGCCACAAGTACAGAATTTTTTCAAGTTGGACATAAACTCTATACAGAAAGTTTGGGGGAGTGGTTTGTCTACTTCACAAAATAGGTAAAATATGGCCGAGGAAAGTGATCAAAGTGAAAAAACCGAAGAGCCTACCCTGCATAGGATTGAAGAGTTTCGCAGGAAGGGCCAGGTTGCAGCATCAAAAGAGTTGACAAGTGTACTTGTTCTCTGTGCATGTATTATGACTTTGGCATTTTCTGTTGTTTATATTTTTGAAATTATGTCTGAGTACATTGATTGGATTATGACTGTAGATTTTAGTACAATTTTTCAGGAAGAAGAATTTAATAAATTTGTGAAAAAATCGGCCTATGCTCTACTTGAATGTTCTGCTCCGGTTTGCTTAGTTGCTCTGATCGTTGGAGTGGTATCAAATGTTTCTCAAATTGGCTTTCTCTTCTCTCCTGAAGTTCTTAATTGGGATCCAAGTCGAATAGACCCTTTTCAAGGGATAAAAAGAATATTTTCTATGAAGGCGATTATTGAGGCCGGCAAAGGAATTTTAAAGTTTTCATTCATTCTGGCCATTGTTTATTTTATAATGAGCGATCAACTTGATACTTATAGTGGTTTTTTGCATGTTGAATTTGCAGAATCATTCTTATTTGGAAAATCTATTTTACTTAAACTAGGTATGGCCATTGTTTTAGGACTTGGGATCGTTGCCTTAATTGACTTTGGATGGGAAAAATATAGCTATCACCAAAAACTTAAAATGACTAAAGAGGAAGTTAAACAAGAGGCCAAAGAAAGAGATGGTAGCCCTGAAATAAAGCAAAGAATTAGAAGTATCCAAAGAGAAATGTCTCAAAAAAGAATGTTTCAAGATGTTCCTAAGGCCGATGTTATTGTTACAAACCCAACTCACTTAAGTGTGGCCCTCAAATACGATGCTGAAACAATGATTGCTCCTGAAGTAATTGCAAAAGGTGCTGACCTGATTGCTCTTAAGATTAGAGAAATTGCAAAAGAACATGACATACCAATTGTTGAAAACGTTCCTCTGGCCAGAGGTCTTTATAAAACAGTTGAGATTGGGCAAGGGGTTCCAAAAACACTTTATAAGGCCGTAGCTGAAGTTCTGGCCTTTGTATACAAACTGAAAAGAAGAAAAAAAGCTCTCAAGAGTGAGGTATGATAAATGAATGAAATGGTCTTAAAAATTAAAAAAATTTCTTTCAATTCTGATCTTGTTATCGCTCTAGGTATTCTCCTTATTCTCAGTGTGATGGTCATTCCAGTCAATCCAACATTTTTAGATTTACTTCTGGCCTTCACTTTATCTGGATCTGTTATTATACTACTCGTTTCGATTTATTCACATAGACCTCTTGATTTCTCTACTTTTCCTTCTGTTCTATTGATCATGACTTTGTTTCGACTGGCACTCAACGTTGCTTCAACGAGAAATATTCTTCTAAGGGGAGGAGCCGAAGGTACAGGCGCTGCGGGAGAGATCATTAGGTCATTTGGGGAGTTCGTTGTTCAAGGAAATTATGTTGTCGGTATTATTGTATTTATCATCCTCGTCATTATTAACTTTATGGTTATCACTAAAGGTGCTGGCCGGGTGTCGGAAGTTGCTGCAAGATTTACATTAGATGCGATGCCTGGTAAACAGATGGCCATTGATGCCGATTTAAATGCTGGTCTAATAGATGAAACTCAAGCAAAAACAAGACGTAAAGAAGTCGCAGAAGAGGCAGATTTTTATGGGTCGATGGATGGTGCCTCGAAATTTGTCCGTGGAGATGCGATTGCTGGTATTCTTATTACAGTGATAAATATTATTGGAGGAATCATTGTTGGTATGGCCCAATCCGGAATGGATATTGCTCAAGCAACTAAAACATTTACGCTTTTAACTGTTGGAGATGGACTTGTTTCACAAATTCCGGCCCTTATTATCTCTACTGCTGCCGGTATTATTTCAACCAGAAACACAAATGAAGATGCTTTAGGACTCCAAGTTTCAAAACAATTTAAAATCCATCCCAAAGCAATATATATTGCTGGAGGTGTACTTTTAATTTTTGCAATTATACCTGGATTACCAGCATTACCTTTTACGATTGTCGGACTTTTCCTTGGTTATGTTGCACATAGAATAGAAATAGATAATGAAAGAGTAAGAAAAGCAGAGCAGGAAAAATTGTCCGACGAAAAAGTCGCCACTGCAGAAAATTTGGAAGATCTCCTTTCACTAGAACTTGTTGAGTTGGAAGTTGGGTATGGTCTTGTAAACCTTGTGGACGCTGATCAAAATGGAGATTTACTGGAGAGAATTACTCATATAAGAAAACAATTCGCGCTTGATTGGGGGATTATCATTCCTTCAATTAGAATAAAAGATAATTTAGAACTTAAACCTGGTGGATATAAAGTTAAAATTAAAGGTATTGAAGTAGCTCATGGTGAATTGATGTCAGATCATTATCTTGCAATGGATCCTGGCACAGTTATAGAAAAAGTTGATGGAATTGATACGGTTGAGCCTGTCTTTGGATTGTCAGCTGTGTGGATTTCAGAAGATCAAAAGGATGATGCCCAGTACAATGGCTATACAGTCGTGGATCTTTCAACAATTCTGGCCACTCATATCACTGAAATTTTGAAATCCAATTTACATGAATTATTTGGGAGAGAAGAATTAGTGAGGATACTTGATAAATTTAAGCAAGAAAATCCAAAAGTTGTCAACGATTTGATTCCAGATATTTTATCTTTAGGTATTGTATTGAAAGTCTTAAAAAATCTCCTTAGAGAGAATGTTTCGATCAGAGATTTAAGAACGATTTTAGAATCCTTGGCCGAATATGGAACTCAAATAAAAGATGCAGACTCCTTAACCGAGTTGTGCAGACAAGGTCTATATAGAACAATAACAGAGAGTATTCGTGGAGACAGCGGAGAGGTTCCAATTTTTACTCTGGATAGAGGGATAGAAGAAAGCATTGCTGAAAATTTGATTCAAACTGAACATGGACAAGAATTATCCTTAGATCCAAGGGTGACTCAAAGTATACTTGCTGGATTGAATGAAAAAATTGAAGAAGCAACAGGTATGGGAGAGAAAATGGTTGTGCTTTGTTCTCCAGTAATTAGAGCGCATTTTAAGCGATTAACCGAGAAGTTTATTCCAAACTTAATCGTTGTGAGTCATAATGAAATAGAACCAAGTGCAAATATCAAGTCATTGGGAACAGTGAGGTTATAATATGTATGTAAGAAAATTTGAGGCCGACACTTTAGATGAAGCATTAAAGTCAATTAAAAGAGAGCTTGGGCCTGATGCAATAATTCTTAAGACTGTTACCAATAAGGGTATTAAGGGTGCCTTTAAAAGAAAACGAATTGAAATAACTGCAGCAATTTCAGAGAAAAATTATATCAGTAAGGCAAATGTAGACAAAGTCTTAACTGAAGATCAGAAGGAAGAGTTTTATTCTGGCCGCGCTTCGGAAATTGCAAAAATGATTGATAAGAATGATAGGTCTTATGGTGGTTATGGAAATATAGGACTTAATAAACCATTAAAATCTGCAACGACAGATTTAGATAATTTTCTTGAGGGCCAGGTAGAAGAAGGTAAAGATGATTTCTCTAAATTTTTAGATATACCTAAAGAAGCACCTGTTGTTTCAGAAATTAGACCTACATTGCAAAATACAAGTAAAGTTGAGAATCAATATGAAATTGAAACTGATTCAAAAACAATTCAGGCCTATGAACAAAGAATTGAGTTGTTAGAATCAAGTATTAGAGAATTAAAAAATCTTATCGAAAATCCCAGACAAAATGGGCCAAGAGGTATATTTCAGTTAAGAACATTATTATCTGGCCTGGGAATATGTGGGCCATATATTCAAAGAATTTGTAAAAAGGCCGTTTTCGAGTTAACTCCAGAGTCTTTGGAAGATGCCGAAAGTGTTTTTGAGTTTTCTCTAAGAGAAATGATGAGTGATGTAAATACTGCGATGCCTTTGTTTTCACAGACAAATATACAGAACAACCAAGTCATTACAGTTTTAATTTCTGAAACTAGCTCAGGCCAAGAATCTTTGGCCTTAAAACTTGGAGTACTTAAGGAAGATAGTGTACTAATTGATTTTGGGCAAAAACAAGTTGAGCGCGATTTTGTACAAAAGATTCATGGAATTGAGTATGAACGAGTAGACTCAATGGCCAAAGCTATTTATGGCATGAGAAAGGGCCTTGAAGAGAAAAAGTCTGTTATTGTAAATTACAGGTCTACAAAAGATAAAAATGAAACTAAAAAAATTATTGATGGGATTAAAAGGGCCTTTGATAATGTTGAAATTTTACTGACTTTAAGTTCAATACATTCTGAAGATTATAACCGAAAAGTTCTCAACATTTATAAGGATTTAATAGACGGGATAAACTTCACATTCTTGGACCAATGTTTAAATTTTGCTGGAATTTTTAACCTTTCTTATGAATTCAGTAAAATCCCTTTGAAGTTTTTTGGGACAGGGGAAGTCATTCCTGAAGATATTGAAGCTGCAAGTGCAGAGAGAGTTCTAGACGGAATATTCAAGTTATAGTTTAGGTTTATTTAGGAGACAGGATGTCAACAAGTAGAGCTTCGCAGTGGTTAATTTCACATAAAGGTGATGAATTTAAGAACGTAAGAGATACCAAAACAATTTGTGTTACAAGTGGAAAAGGAGGAGTCGGCAAAACGTCTATTGCATTGAAAACGGCCTTCCAACTTTCAGCTTGGGGTCATAAAACTTTGTTGATTGATTGTGATTTCAATCTTTCAAATGCTCTTGTAAAGATTGGAAAAAGTATCAACAATCATTTTGCATTGTTATTAACAGGTGAGAAAGATTTTAGCGAATGTGTGGTCACTCAAAATAATGTTGATATTCTGAGTGGATGTAATGGTAGTTTGGAACTCTTTGATAATAAATTTGAATATGATAAGTCGATAATCAATATTATCAACACTTATGGTAATAAATATGATTTTATTATTCTTGATTCTCCAGCAGGAATAGATAGGATCAATCTAAATCTTAATGCCTATTCAGACTATCGATTTGTTGTAGTCACGCCAGATAGATCTTCACTAACTGATTCTTACTCTTTGATTAAGATTTTAAAAAACAAATATGGGATTATTTCTAATCATTTACTTGTCAATAAGTGTGAATCTGAAAATCAGTATAAAAGAGTGGCGTTTTCTATGGCCGACACGGTTGATAGTTTCTTGTCAAGTGAGTTAAAAATTCTAGGATCTATTGAAAAATACTTTGGAAGTATAGATAAATTCGATCAGTTGATATTAAATGGGAAAAATAATCCAATACACAAAAGTGTAATAAAAATTTTAAAAAAATTTACCGAGGAGGTGTTGGGTCGCTCGTTTTATCTGCCAAATACATATAGAAATGATGGGCCGGATCACAACGAACAGAACGTTCTTTATCCAACTAGCTAAGGAGTGTAGATGTCATCTCTGGCAAAAAAACTTAAAAATCTAACAGATTATCGTTCAACCATGGATCCAGAAGTTAAAGATCAAATTATTATTGAATATGCTCCTCTTATTAAGTTTATAGCTCAAAAAATCGCATCAAGACTTCCCTCTAATATAGAGCTTGATGACCTCATTTCATGTGGGGTTATTGGGCTTATGGATGCTATCGAGAAATTTGATCCTTCAAGAGATAATAAGTTTAAAACTTATGCTGAATTCAGAATAAGAGGTGCCATTTTAGATGAGCTAAGAGCTCAAGATTGGGTTCCACGTTCAGTAAGAGAAAAAGTTAAATTAATCGAGAGGGCCTATTTAAGATTGGAAGCAGAATTAGGAAGACCTGCAACTACTGAAGAAATGTGCAAGACATTAAATGTTACTCAAGATGAATTTCATGACATGCTAAACAAATCAAAATCTGTATCAGTTCTTAATATTGATGATGCTACGGCCTTTAATAAAGGCGATAAAAAACTTATGGCCAACCTTACAAAAGGTTCTCGTGGCTCTAACCCATTCGATGCTGTAAGCTATAAATCTTCACGAGATAAGATTAAAGAAGGAATTAAATCATTGCCCGAAAAACAAAGACTTGTTTTATCTCTTTATTATTATGAAGATTTAAATCTCAAAGAAATAGGTCAGGTATTAAGTGTTACCGAATCCCGTGTTTCTCAACTCCATACTCAAGCAATTTTAAGGTTAAGAGCAAAATTAAAAAGTGAATTTGATTCACCAGAAGATTTGATTGGTTAAGATTTATGATATAATAATTTCATGAATGAAAAAATTGATGAACATTATCAACGTGGACTTTCTTATATTCAAGATCTCTATAAGCTTGGCACTGAAGATTTAACACCACTTTATTCTCAATTAATTTATGAATTCAATGGACTCAGATGCCTCTCAAAAGATATTTTAAATGATCCTCGTCAGTTTGATGGGATTTATTCTAGTTTTTTAAATCAATTACAAAGTCTTTTTACTCATTTTCTTTGTCATCATAGTGGTCTTAAAACTTTAGTTCTACAGGATTATTCAAACAGAAATTTTGGGGAATGGAATAAGCTTTTAAATTTACTTCCTTCATTTTTAAAAGTGCTGACTATGTTTAATTTTAATAAAAAAGGTCATTTAGTACTTAAAGAAGATAGAATTTTTTTCAGAACTTATTTATCTGACAGTCAAGACCTTGTTGAGGATAAAATTGAATATTATAAAACTCTTAGATATTTCTTTGAAGAAAAAGCACTTTGTACATTCAATGTTGAAAAGAATAATCTTGTACGTTTTGAATTAGATTTTTCACATGATGAAAATGAAAAATTTTATATTAGCGCAGATTTTGATGAAGATCTCGTTCTAGAGTTATCTAGCATTTTTCCCCATTATGAATCACCTATTAATTTAGTCGGCAAATATGGTAATCATTATTGTATTGAGCTTTGTAGAGATATGACTCTCAAAACACATCAATCCATTCCTGAGCACATTATCAAATCATATCAGTCTGGTTTATATCAATATAAAATATTCTATTTTCCCTTTATATTTCGTCCATTTTCCCTCATAATACCATTTAAGGGGAAATTTTTTCCTATTGAAAATGAATTCCAAGGATTTAGGGATTCTCAGGAAGAAAGTCATGGAAAACAGGATGTTAAAGACCACTTACTTAATCAAGTTATATTTCCTTTCGATATTTTTCAATTTGCTCAAAAATAATTATCATTTCAGAGGCCTCTATGAATAATACTGTAAAACGATACACCTATTGGATGTCTATTTTCTTATTTTTGGCCCTATTTGGTGCTAGCAGCTATTTTGCTTACCATTTATGGAAAAGTGGTTCTATTTCAGTTGAAGGAATAGCTCGAGTGATTGAGAATTCATACTTGATTGAAAATGAACGCAAAACTGATCGACCAAAATTAATTCAAAATAATATTGACCTTGATAGAGTCAGAGAAGCGTTAACAGAAGTAGATGTATTGAATAACCAATATAAAACATTTTCAGAATTTGTAGCTCAAGATGAAGCAATCAAAAATAAATTTGAAACGAGTTTAAATGAAGTAAAAAAACATGTCATGTCACTTCTGTCAGTTCCTGAACTTCCTCGTTTAGTTGGTGTTATTTGGGACAAGATTGTAAATTTTCAAACATTTGTAATGAGCAACAATTGGAAAACACTTACTAGAACGACTGAAAGAATAAGAGTTAAAATTTCAGAGACTAAGAGTAAGAGAAGTGGAATATATAAATATAGACAAATACAATCTGCCTATAGTGGTATTTTAAATGAATTTTCAAATATGGAATCCATCACTGAAACATCTGTACTTACCAAAACAGAAAAAAGTATTATCTTTGCAAAAATTAATGGCATGAAAAATGATCTTTCTTTGCTAGAAAAATATTTAACTGCGTTGAATGACTTTAATAATTCACATAAAAAATTGAGCAATGCATATTCTGAGTGGCTAGATGATTTATCTCCTAAAATAGCAGAACAAAAAATTGGATTTGAAAAAACAAGTAAAAGTATATTTTACGGTTTTGTCATATTATTAGCTTTTTGTATTTCAAGTATGATTATCCTTTTAATACTTAGAAAAATTGAAATCAAATCGACAACACAAAAGATTTCTAAGGAAGTATCTGATGTCGTCAATGAGATAGTAGTAAAAGGCAAAGATGATCCTAAAATGTCAGAAAAGCTTGCGGTAGATCTCTATAAAGACCTCCTTAAATATAGAGATTATGTCCATAAAAGAATGAGTTTTGGTTCAATATTTCAAGATTCTCTACCTTTTAGTTCAATTCTTTTAGATGTAAATTTGAAAGTGAAATGGGCCAATAAAAACTTTCTTGAAAATTGGAAACTTAGCAATTATAAAAATAATCTAGATGCACTTAGTTGGGATCATTTACAACGATTTACAAATTTAGGTGAAGAAGATCCCATTATTCAGGCCCAGAATTCAAATATTGCTGGAATTTACCAAATACAATTAAAAACAAGTGTTGATGATGAAGTCCTTCCGTATGAAATGTATGTATCACCAGTCGAAGTGAATGGTGCTACTGAAATTATGATTTTCTTTTATCCTCTTAGAAGTTTACAAGAAACTGTTGGTCACCAAACGAAAGCAATTGTTGGCCCAGTCAAAAAATCTCTTGAAGCAATGTTAGATTCTCAGTTTGATGATGAGTTTATTGAAAGAATACAAAAAGATTTTTATATAGCAGGTATTGATGAAATCTACTCACTTCTACGAAATCTAAACACCAAAAAAATTCAAAATTTCGAAGCATATGAAAATAGACTGAGTGAAAAAGATGAAATTATAGAGCAAAGTAACCACCTCATAAATGAAATGGAAAATGCTTTTGAAGAAACCAAGAACTATATTAATGAAGTCAAAAATAGCTTTGGCAATACAAAGCAATGTATTCTTAATATGATGCATACAAAAAGTGATATCTGTAATGACTTTGATGAAATAAATCAACAACTAAAAGAAACACTAAGTTCTTTGGATACATATGAGAAATCATACAAGAATCTACAAGAAGTTATTAACGAACATGACAAAGCTTTTCAAAATTTAGAACAGCAAAGAAGTGATTTTAAACAACTAAAAGAAAAGGCCGAAGATGGTAGATTGAAAGTGTTACAATCTGTAGACCAAACTCTTGTTTTTGGTAGAAGCGAAAGATATGACAAAGATAGAATTGAAGAATCATTGAATAATATTAAAATTCAAATAAGATCATACGATAAAATTATTACTTCTTTGTTTAAAATAATGGGACAAGTTGATGTAGTGGCCTCTAAAGTTGAACTTGTAAATCAGCAAAGGCCATTCACAAAAATACCTCTTCAATCTACTGGAACAATTCTGGCCAGTTCGAAAGATATTAAGGATGAGTTTGAAAATCATACAAAGAACTTTGATCAAAATGGAGAAACGATGATTGAGTCCTTAAAAGGGATGTTCTCTTCCTTAAAGAGTGCTGATCAGGTGGTAAAAGAGTCACACTACAATGTGAGATCTCGTCAAAATCCAAGAGTTTCAGCTGTTATTTGACGTTTATATCTCGATCGTAAAATCAACAAGTTGTCACTTTATTTTTAAAAGTATAGTGTCTTAAAACTAGTCATATAGTAAAAAATACTTGTTTAGTTTTTTAAAGTTTGATGAAAAATAGAAATTGTTGTAGTTTCCTCTGTTATGAAAACCTATAAAAACTTACTTTACTATTTATCAATTTTCTTAATCTTTGCAAGTCCAGTTCTTTCAAACGAAGAGAATTTCAAAATAGTAATCAATCTTGATGGTGTACTCAACAAATTAAGTAAATTTTCAGGGCCAAACGAATTTGAACAAATCCCCAGGGAGAAATGGGGAGAAGAGATAGAGAGAATTATTTTTCAAAATAAAAAATACCTTGGAAGCGTTGCAACTTATCCCAATCATAATGTTCATTTTCCAATTTTTAACTTAACTCCAAGTAACCATGATTTTTTACATGAACTTTTTTCCAGAACTCAATTGTCAGTAGACATATATAACTCATCAGACGAAAACGCTCCTACCGAAAACGAGGGCGAGATTCAATTTCAAAAGAAAGTATCCTATATCAAAGATCAACTTGATGAACTAACTAGAAGTGAAGGCAGTGTAAAGCATTTTTTTGAATACATCACTGATGATGCAAACGATGCAAGAAGAATGTTTGATGTGCTTGAACAATCGATGGAAGAAGGGCGTTGGAAATTTGTAGATATCGTTGTGACAACTTTTCAAGGAGAAGATTCATACCGTAGTAGGTCATTGATAAGTGTTGTGAACCCAAGTCGAAGAATCGTCTTAAGAAAAACCAATACAAATGATGCTAGCGAAGTTGTTAAAGAATTGTTACCTGTTAAAAGATATTCAATTCTCGACAAAACTTTTAATAAATCTCAACGTCTTCAGATCATTGAACGTATCAATGAGATTGCTAAAATGGCATCATGCCAAGAAAATCTCAGTTATCAAAACTGACTCTATCGTCCGCTTCAGATCATCCAATGAACCATCATTTTGGATAACAAAATCACTATTTCTTACCTTAAATTCCAAAGGCATTTGTTGAGCAATAATTTTTTTTGCCAGATCTTGTGAAATCTTATCTCTTTCACACAATCTTTTAATTTGATTATCCTGTGATAGATTCATTGTTACAACCAGATCAAATTTTTCTTTTAAGTTGTTTTCAAAAAGCAAAGGTATATCATAAATAATGAAATGATCTTCAGAACTGATCTTGGTCTTCATAATATTTTCTAGTTGAGGATGAAGGTATTTTTCAAGCTTAAGTTTTAAATTATCCCGTTCAAAAACTAACTCTCTTAGAAGTTTGAAATTGATGTTTTCTTCTGAATTGATAACTTGTGGCGCAAGGGATCTGATAAAGTCCTTGGTGGCCTTTTTCTGATAGATTTCTTTTATCATCTTATCTGCACATATTACCTTAATTCCTTTGCTTTCTAGATAATTTGCCACAAAACTTTTTCCAGATGAAATTCCTCCTGTCAAACCTATGACTGGCACTTGTAAACCATAGATTCTCTCATTTGGAGTTAACCTGATGTACTCACTTTTTAGTAGCATTCTTTTCTTCTTTCTCTTTTAGTTTGGCCAAATTCCAAAAATGATCTATTTTTTCTTGTTCAAGCTTTTCAAGCTCCATATTTTCCTCTTCCATTAAGGACTCCATTGAGCGAAAGCGCTTTAAAAATTTTATGTTCGCTTTTCTTAGAGCTAGCTCTGCATTTAGCTCTAAATGTCTGGCCAATTGAACTGCTGAAAATAGAAAATCACCAAACTCCTCCTCAATCGCATCTTTATTGACAATGATACCCTTATACACTTCTTCTTTAAGCTCTTGCCACTCCTCTTCAACCTTGTATGCCACCTGTAAGGGAGTTTCCCAATCGAAGTTAACTCTTCCACTTTTTTTGCCTATTTTTTCCGAACAAATCAGTGAAGGATAAGCAAGAACTTCATCATTAATTCGGGTCGAAGTATCTTTCCCTTTTTGTTTATTCTCAGTATTTTTTATCTCATGCCAGTTTTCTTTGATTTCTTCTATTGAGATATTATTATTTCCCTTAAAGACATGCGGATGCCTTCTTATCATCTTTTGTGTCAAATTATTTGCTATATCGGCCAAAGTGAACTCACCATCTTGTTCAGCAATAATTCCATTGAGAAGTACTTGCAATAATATATCCCCTAACTCATCCATTTGATCTTGTGAAGAACCATTGTTAACTGAGTCTACATATTCATAGCTTTCTTCAACGGCGTATTGAGCAAGTCCTTTTCTTGTTTGCTTAAGATCCCATGGACAACCTTCGATTGGATCTCGTAGTTTTTCTACAACTTCTATTGCTTTTTTCAGAGCGGCCATTTTTATATCAATCAAAATTCATCCTTCAGTCACAGAGTACTTGTCTATCGGTCAGTTTCAACCTAAGTTAGCAAAATGGATAAACTAATTAAAGCACCATCTTGTATTCTTAATGTGAATTCAACCCTAAAGCATGACTATACAAAATTGTTGAGAGTCTTGGGAAAAACGCTAGTCGTCATAGAACCGTTCCTTCATGGTAAAAAAATTGCTGGAGAATCTATTATTCTTAAAAAACAAAATTTTATTTCTTTAAATCTCGTAATGTGCGGAGCAAAAAAAATCCGTTCACTCAATAAACTTTACAGGGATAAAGATAAAAAAACCGACGTCTTATCTTTTCCAGTTCATGAATCTTTAAGAACTCCACAACAATTACCCTCTAAAGAAGTTGAGTTAGGAGATATTTATATTTGCCACGAAGTGGCCATGAAACAATCAATTGAGTTTAATATTAGTTTTGAACAAGAAGTGATACATCAATTCATTCACGGTCTTTTACATTTAGTTGGCCATGATCATGAAGTCTCACAAAAAGAAGCTCAAATAATGTTCAGACTCGAAGACACTCTCGTTGAAATGATCTATAATCAAATTTATTAAAAGGGATATAAATGGATGACTCATTAAAAATTCAAGTCGAAGAAAAAAATTCACTTCTTACAAAATATGAAGATCGATTCAAATCTTTGCGGAGGGCACTTTGAAATTGATAAAAAATCTGAACGCCTAGAAACTATCTCTCAAATGGAGGCATTGCCAGGTTTTTGGGAAGACACTGAACATGCTTCGAAAATTCAAAAAGAAAAATCTCTCCTAGAAGAAGTCGTAAATACCTATAACTTTTTAGAAGAACTCTGGGAAGAATCTGAAATCTTATATGATTACGCAATAAACGAAGGTGATGAATCTTCTGGCCTAGAATATATTGAGTGTTTCGATAAATTTATTAAACAATTTGAAAAATCTGAACAGAAAGTACTTCTTTCTGATGAAATGGACCCTAATAATGCTATCGTTTCAATTAACGCTGGTGCAGGTGGAACAGAATCTTGCGATTGGGCCAGCATGCTCTATCGAATGATCTCCAGATGGGCCGAAAGAAAAAAATTTAAAACTCAAATTCTCGATGTTCAAGATGGTGAATCCGCAGGCATCAAATCTGTCACCATGACAATAAATGGCCCCTATGCCTATGGCCTTCTCAAATCTGAAATTGGCGTGCACAGACTTGTCAGGATTTCTCCATTTGACTCGAACGCAAGAAGACACACCTCCTTTGCCTCAATCTTTGTTTCCCCTGAAGTTGATGATGAAATTGAAATCGAAATCAATGATAAAGATGTAAAAATTGATGTTTTTAGATCAGGTGGAGCAGGGGGACAGTCTGTTAACACAACAGATTCTGCTGTAAGAATAACTCACTTACCAACAGGAATTGTGGTTAATTGTCAGAATGAAAGATCTCAGTTGCAAAATAAACAACAGGCCTTTAAAGTTTTAAAATCAAGACTCTATGACTTGGCCATGGAAGAAAAAAGAAAAGAGGCCGAAGAACAAGAGGCCACAAAAAAAGAAATAGGTTGGGGGGCCCAAATTAGGTCCTATGTTCTTCATCCTTACAAATTGGTGAAAGATCACAGGACAAACTTAGAAAATGGAACTCCTGACAAAGTCCTTGATGGTGATTTGGATGGGTTTATGGACTCTTTTTTACGTTGGAAAGTACAAAAAACTATTAAGGAAGAATAGTCGATTATGGAAGCCTATCTAAAAATATTTAAAATATTTTTGTCTTTTAAAGGCATGTTTAGATTTTGTACGGCAGTAGTTGTTGGAGTTTCATTTTCCATGGCCGTCATATTATGCACGATTGGTTTAATGGATGGATTTGTGGAAACTTTCCACAAAGGACTTCAAGGCCAATCTGGCCAGTTTTACTTTTATTCTGATTATGGGTTTTTTGAATTTGATGATTCACTTAAAGAAAATCTGAGAAAAATAGGTAGTCGTGAATATGCCCAGATTGTTCAAACTCAGGCATTTGTTGTTGGAGAAGGACAATCCAGCGGTGTTCTAGTCTATGGTATAAATCCTACTGAATATTCAAATGTCGTTTCAACTAAAATTGAAAGCTTAAAAAAAAATGAAATTGTCATCGGAGAAGAACTCGCGAAAAGAATGGGTTTGAAAGTTGGAGATAATCTCGTATTAGCTCTTGCAAAAGGTAATCAGAATATTTCAGAACTTCCTCTTCTTCAAAGTTTTAAAGTCTCTTCCATTATTAATCATGGAATTTTTGAAAAAAACCTACGTTCAGTCTATTTGAATCTTTTTCATGTCCAAAATCTTCTCAAACTTAATAATCGAATCAACCTTGTAATGTTCAATGGTAACCAAAAAAGTAATGTCGATTATAACAACTATGCTGAAGAGATAAAAAAAGATTTTTATAACACCTTCGAAAGTCATTTTTCAATGAGAACTTTTTGGCAGGAATACTCTTCAATATTATCAGCTGTCGAAACTGAAAAGTTTATGATGGGGCTCATTTTACAACTCATTGTTGTGATTGCAGTTATTAATGTGCTGGCCTTTCTTATTTTTATCAGAGAGGAAAAAGCACGTGAAATTTTCCTACTAAGAGCTCTTGGAGCAACTCTTAAAACCACCCATATCATTTGGTATTCTCTTATGGGAATTATTTGGCTTTTTTCTTCCGTCTTATCTTTGGCCTGGTTAAAAATATTTAACTTCTTACTTGGAAACGTATCCTTCTTCAGACTACCACCAGATATCTATCATTTGACAGGCACAATTCAACTTAACATGAGTGGAAAAGATTATTTTCTAGTCTATGGAATTTCCCTCCTATGGATCTATATTATTTGCTGGTTTGGACTATTAAAATATAAAAAATTAAGCGTTTTACATGGACTGCGCAGGGAGTTTGTCTGATGTCTTTAATAGAAGTAAAAAACTTAGTGAAAACCTATGGAAAATCTACTGCTTTAAATAATTTTTCATATAATTTTGAACAGGGTAAACAATACGCTATTCAAGGAGCATCAGGCTCAGGTAAATCAACACTGCTCTATATGATTGGAGGACTTGAAATTCCAACCGCCGGAAATGTGTATATAGAAGGGAAAGACCTGATGAAACTAAATGACTCAAATCTGGCCCAATATAGAAATCGATTTGTTGGTTTTGTTTTCCAGTTTCACTATCTTCTGTCCACTATGAAATGTATTGATAATATTCTCCTTCCCTCTAAAATTGGTAGCGTAAAAGGAGCAAGTTCTGTGAAAGACTTAGTTCTATCTTTGGCCAGAAAACTTGGCGTACTAGACTGTTTAGATAAATTTCCATATGAACTCTCTGGCGGAGAGCAACAGAGAATTAACTTAATTCGCGCGATGTCATTAAGGCCAAGAATTTTACTCTGTGACGAACCAACCGGAAGCCTAGATTCAAAAAATTCGCAGAATGTTACCGAATTAATTAAGGGCGTAGCAAATGAACTCAAGGCCACGTTGATTGTAGTTACTCATGATAATAATGTAGCATCAAAATTTGATACACGATTAATGCTAAGTGACGGTCATTTAATTTAAACTTAACTTCGTATATATATCGACTCATAGCAACTATATACAATGAAAATTAGTCTAGTAAGATCGTTGGATTATTGATAACTTCTACGGACATTTTTATGAGCAAGCAGGTTTCCAGTGAGTGATGGAGAGTAGATGGTTTGTAATGCCAAGTGTACAAGACTGAAATTTTTTTATTTTATAATTATATCATTACTTTCGTTTTCGATTTATGCATTAAGTAATCTCGGTCCAAAAATTGATTTGTTTAAAGTTGATGAGATTCGTATCGTTGGTGCTAAAAAAGTCGAACAAGAGGCCATTACTGAAAAGCTCTTGGTCCAAAAAGGAATGGTTTTAGATAACTACCTTTTACAAGAAGATATTAAGAGAATTTACAGTATGAACTACTTTGAGTTTGTTGAGGCCCACCAACTCACTCAAGGAAATAAAAATATTCTTGAATTTAAATTAAAAGAACGACCTATTATTTCAAACATCAAAATTGTTGGAAATGATCAAATTGATAAATCAGATATCGAATCTCAAATTAAATCCAAACAATTTAATATTTTAGACACTTCCAAAATCAAATCAGATGTTAAAGACATTTTAAAATTTTATGAGGAAAAAGGATACTACCTTGCAAATGTCACTTACGAGGTAAAAAAAATAAACGAAGAAAATGTTGACCTCATTTTTAATGTTTCTGAATCAGATAAAGTTAAGGTTAAAAAAATCATTTTCCTTGGGAATCGAGGTATAGATGATAAGACTCTTAAAGACTTTATGTTAACCAAAGAAGAAGACTCATTTTCAATGATGAACGACAGCGGTGCCTTTAAAGACTTTTTCTTCCAGGCCGATTTAGAAAGAATTAAGTTCTTTTATATGTCTAAAGGTTTCTTGCAAATAAATATTGGAAGTCCTCAGATCACTGTATCTGAAGATAAGAAGTGGATTTTTATCACTATGCAAGTTACTGAGGGCCCTCAATTCAAAATCAATTCAATCTCTTTTTCTGGGGAACTTCTTTTCGAAGAAAAAATTATCCGAGAGACTCTATTGTCCAAGAAAGATGATTTTTATTCAGAAGATTTAATGAGAAAAGATGTGAACGCTTTAACCGAAATATACCAAGACAAGGGTTTCGCTTTTGCAAACGTCTTAAAAACAATAAAAAAAGTACCAGGTGAAAATAAAGTAGATGTTCAATTTTCTTTCGAAAAAGGTGATTTGGCCTATTTTGGAAAAATAAACATCATTGGAAATAGTAAAACTCGAGATAAAGTTATTCGTAGGGAACTTAAAATTAGAGAAGGCGTTAAATATTCTGGTTCTGCTCTAAGAATTTCAAAAAGTAACGTCGAAAGACTCGGTTTTTTTGAACCTGGTAGTGTAGAATTCAATACAACTACCCCCAAAAATAAACGAGATACACTTGATGTCGAAATCAGAGTTAAAGAAAGAAACACTGGACAAGTTACCCTCGGTGCAGGTTACTCCTCACAATCAAGTTTCTTCTTCCAAGGGAGTATTCAGCAATCAAACTTCTTAGGAAAAGGTCAGATCTTATCAGCTAATCTTAATTACTCAAAAGATAACACTCAAGTAAGTTTAAATTTCACTGAACCATACTTCAATGATTCACAGTGGCTCCTAGGTGGTTCTGTCTTTGTCACAAATGATAAATCTTCAAATTCTCTAAAAGAAGAAAGAAAAGGTTTTTCACTTAGAGGTGGACACCCCCTGTTTGACTATACGCGCGCTTATATGACTTATAAATTAGTCGATACTGATATCTCAGGGGTTGTATCAAACCAACTTATTAATGAATCATTAGAAAAAGGTATTGCTTCTTCCATCCAATTTGCTATCGAAAGCGATAAACGTAATAACCGATTTGAACCAAGTGGTGGATATTATATTTACAATTCATATGAAATCGCAGGACTTGGTGGAACTAAAAAATGGTTTCTAATGGAACTTGATAGTCGATACTACAAGAGAGTTTTTGGAGATTTGGTCTTTCGATCACGTTTTCATGCCAAAAAGCTTTTTAAAGTTGATGGAGAACCTATCCCTTTTACACAAAAACTTTATCTAGGTGGACCTAAAGATCTTAGAGGGTTTAATATTGAAGGGGTTGGACCTCAAGTACTTATTCCAGATCTTTTTGGTAATATTATTAGAAGAAACGCTCGAGGTCTTTTTTCTATGTACACAAACTTCGAGTTTGAACACCCCCTGGCCAGAGAAGCAGGGCTCAAATGGGTTGTTTTTGTCGACGCAGGAAATGTTTTCAGCAAATACCCCGGAGATGGCAGCACAAATCGGATCAGAACCGATTATGGGCTTGGTTTAAGATGGTTCTCTCCGATCGGTATTGTTAGACTTGAGTTTGGATTCCCAATTGACAGAAGAGGTTATGAAAAATCGAAACAATTTTACTTTGATCTCGGACAAATCTTCTAATAGAATGTTTTAAATTATTTACCAGGAGAGTATAAATGAAAATGTTAACAACGCTGGCCATGATTTCTTTGGCCTGGAGTGTTCAAGCAAAAATACTTGTAGGACAAGTAAATGTTCAAAAAGTTCTCGTTTCTATAAAACAAGGACAGAAAGTTAAAAAAGAACTAGAAGATTCATTTAATGAAAAAAAGAAAATTCTACAGGACGAAGAAGCAAAAATTCGTAAGGCACAAGAAGAATTCCAGAAAAAAGGCCTCGTGATGAACGATCAGGCCAAGGCCAAAAAACAAGAAGAATTACAAAAAATGTTCTATTCATTTCAACAACAGCAAATGAAATTCAATCAAGAAATTCAAAAGCAAGAAGCAGATTCTAAAAAACCTATTTTAGATAGACTTAAACCAATTATTGATTCTGTATCAGAGTCTAACAAAGTTGATCTTACAGTTGAAGTGAGTACTACACCTGTTTTATATGCTCAAAACTCAAAAGATCTTACATCAGAAGTCATTGCGGCCTACGATAAAAAACACCCCAAATAGATTTAACTCATGAACGTTGGCGAAATTGCTTCTTTATTGGAAGCAAATGTAGAAATTGAAGTTAAAGGGAATACAGAACTTGAAATTGTAGGTGTAAAGGATATCTTTAACTTTGCACCTAAAAATGTAATTTTCATTAGAGATATAAAATTTCTGATAAAATTCAAAGAAAACACACCAATCAGCAAAGACTTTTTACTACTCATTGTCAAGAAAGTAGTCGATGGGTGTGAAAAGTCTGATCTTGATTGGCTACTGAGTCTCTCCGAAGCAACAATCATTACTTCAGATTTTTCTAGAACAATTTGCATTTTAACTAAAGCATTCTACGATGAGAGAAATGCTTCCCTCAACGAAATGGTTGATTCAAGACAAATGGGAACTTCTCGTATTCATCCAACTGCTTGGATTGCACAGAATGTCTTCATCGGGCAAAACGTTGTGATCGAAGAAAATGTTAAACTACATACTGGTGTTGTTGTATTGTCTAACTCTACTATCGGCAAGGGATGTGAAATTTTCCCAAATGTTGTTATCCAAAGAAATGTTGAAATAGGGGAGAACTGTACAATCCAATCCAACTCCACCATAGGCTCCGATGGGTTTGGCTATGAATTTATCGACGGAAAACATCAAAGAATATATCACTTGGGTGGTGTGAAAATTGGAAGCAACGTTGATATAGGTCCAAATTGCACCATTGATCAAGGCACATACTCACCTACTACAATTGGAGATGGTTGCAAATTAGATGACCACGTCCATATTGCGCACAATTGCTCTTTAGGTAACCATTGTTTATTTTGCGGACATGTTGCCATCGCAGGAAGTGTTAAAGTTGGAAATTATGTTGTACTCGGAGGGAAAGTTGGCGTTTCTGATAATGTTTATATTGGCGATGCATCCCAAATCGCTGCAGGTGCTTTAGTCACGAAGTCTTTTCCGGCCCAAAGCTTACTTGGTGGTTTTCCAGCTCGAAAACATCGCGATTGGTTAAAATCACTCGCAAAAATTAATAGGTTATAAAGTTTTTGTAGAGGAGTTAAAATATGTATTACTCTAAAGAAATGGTTTTGAAGTTTCTGCCACATCGTGATCCCTTTCTTTTTGTAGATTACGTTCTCGATATTACCAAGGACGGAAAAACCATTCCACAAGAAGAAACAATTGATTCTAAAAATGCAATTGGAAGTATCGTAACAGCTTTTTACAAAACAAATGCTGAACATCCTATTTTTTCAGGTCACTTCCCAGGGAATCCAATTCTTCCTGGAGTTGTTCAAGTTGAAATTATGGCACAGGCCTCTGGATTTATTATGACTAAAATCATTCCTAATCCATTCGAATCTGAAATCGGTATGGCCCTCATGAGTGTTGAGAAAGCTAAGTTTCGTAAACCAGTCCTTCCAAACATGGAATTAAAAATTGAATGCACTTGTGTAAAATCCAGAGGAAAAATAATGGAACACGAATGTAAACTTTATCATAACAATGAACTTATGTCAGAGGCCACATTACTTGCGGCCATTCAATACTAGTGGGGATTAAATGATTCATTCAACTGCTGTTATCAATGAAAATGCCAAAATTGGATTAGATGTTAAAATTGGACCTTATTGTGTGATTGGCCCTGATGTAGAACTTGGTGATGGATGCGAACTACGTTCACACGTTGTTATAGATGGCCATACCAAAATCGGCAAAAATAATAAGTTTTTTACTGGATGTATCATAGGTGAAATCCCTCAAGATCTTACTTATAAAGGAGAACCAACCAGAGTCGTCATTGGCGATAACAACGTCTTTCGAGAATTCGTTACAGTTCATCGAGGAACAAAAAAAGATCGCGAAGAAACAACTTTAGGAAGTAATTGTCTTTTTATGGTTCATTGCCATTTTGGACATGATGTCGTGGTTGGAAATAATTGTATTTTTGCCAATGGTGCTCAACTTGCAGGCCATGTAAAAATTCGTGACAACGTAATTCTAGGAGGCGGTTGTGTAATCTCACAATTTGTTACTCTAGGTGAAGGCGCATATATTGGTGGTGCAACCGCTATAAACAGAGATATCCCCATGTTTTGTACGGCCTATGGAAACCGTGCAAGACTAAAAGGGATCAATATTATAGGAATGAAAAGAAAAGGTTTCTCCAAAGAAGTCATAAATGAGGTTGTAGATTTTTTTAGAACTGTCGAATCTTCAGCACTTTCTTCGCGTTCATTTGTAGATAATCATGAGTTTATGGCAGAATATGAAGGAAATCCGATCGTGAACCAAATGGCCAATTTTATAAAAGAAAGTAGTATTGGAATTGCTCCATTTATGTCACTTTAATCGAAGAAGGTAATATGAAAAGGCCTCGAGTTATACTAATCGGCCACGGCCATCTCGGCAAATGGCATGCTCAAAAAGCATTTCAATCGGAATATTGCGATTTCGTTGGAATCGTCGATATTAATGACTCCAATTTGGAAGCCGCAAAAGAAGCATATCCTGCTATTGAACATGTTTCAAAACTAGAATTAATTGAAAATGAGTATGATTGCGCAATTATCGCGACTCCTACGAGCTATCATTTTGAACTTTGTTTGCAACTCATTGAAAAAGGCAAACATATTTTTGTCGAAAAACCAATGACTTCCACCATCGAAGAATCCAGAGAAATTGCTCAAAGACTTAGAAATACAAATATTGTTTTTCAAGTTGGTCATAGTGAACGATGCCACAAGGCCTGGGAAATTCTCAAAAAAGAAATCCAATCTAGTCGAGGTCCTGCAATTATCCAAGTTGATAGATATGCACCTTTTAAAGGAAGAGCAATAGATGTTGATGTTGTTCAAGACCTTATGATCCATGATTTGGATATACTCTATTATTTGCTAGGGGAAAAACCACTCGCAGTTAGTGCTCAAGGATTAAAAATGAGAACTCTTCACTATGATATGGTAGAGGCCAGAATTGAATATCCCGGAGAAAAACATGCCGTAATAACTGTTGGGAGAAATCATACTGAAGAAATTAGAAAGCTCCACATACTAAATGAAAAAGGGGCCATTTCTGTTGACCTTATGAATTGTGAAATACGTCGAGCTCTAGGTAGTGCAACTAAAAATTTTGTAGAAATTGAAAAATATGAAAAAAGAGATCATCTTCAAATTGAACAAGACCATTTTTATAAGTCCATTCGGTCTGGAGAAAAAGTTTTAGTTCCAGTATCAGATGGAGTTGAAATTGTAAGGCAAATTGATCTTGTTCTAAAATCAATTGAAACACGTCAAGTACAAGGCCCTTAGTCACATGCAAGGTAATTGTCTTATCATCGCTGGAGAAAAATCAGGAGAAGATCATTGTTTAAGTTTTTTCAATAGGCTTAAACAAAAGGTTCCTGATGTCCACTTCTGGGGGGTCGGGGGAGACTCGATGGCCTCCTTGGGATTTGAGAATATTTATCATCTTACAGATTTTAGCTCATGGGGCTTTAGTGCAGTTATTAAAAAAATTCCCTTTTACAAAAAAGCTCTTGAGAGAATTGAGAATGAAGTCATTAAGAGAGGAACTCAAATTGCTATTTTGATAGACTATCAGGGATTCAACTTAAAGCTGGCCCAAAGACTTAAAAAGAGAAACGTAAAAGTTCTGTATTATGTTGCTCCACAGGCATGGGCCTGGAAGGCCTATAGGGCAGAAATTTTAGAAAAAAATGTCCATACCCTTTTTACAATCATTCCATTTGAAAAAAAATGGTTTGAAGACAGAGGTGTAAAAAGAGTGAAGTCAATTGTCCATCCTCTAGTAGAAACTTACAAGGATGAACTACCCAAAAAAACTAAAGTTTTTCATACTGGCCATCAAATCAAAATACTATTATTACCCGGAAGTCGCAATTTTGAAGTCGCTTCACTTCTACCCGAATTTGTGAACGCAATCCAATACTTGAAAAAATATAAACTCGACATAGAGGTTGCATGCGTTTGCTCATCAAGTGTCAAAAAAGAGAACTTTTGGAAAATATCAAATATTGAAAAAATAAAAATCTATAATGATAAAGAATTGGCCAATGCCCTCAATTGGGCCGATTTATGTATTGCTTCTAGTGGTACTGTGACCCTTGCGTGTGCATTATTTCAGGTTCCAACTGTCGTCACCTATATTGTCTCGCACTTTAACTATTTTATCTATGAAACACTCATCCCTTATAATGGTTTTGTTTCCTTAGCTAATATCGTGCATCAAAAAGATTTGTTTCCAGAATTTATACAAAACCATGTTTCTGGTTATAATATTGCAAATGCTTTATTAAAGTGGATTAATAATCCCACTTTTACAAATGAGCTTATTGGAAAGCTAAAAGATACTGTCAATCTATTGGAACATGATAGTATAGATGTTCCTAGTTATATGGCCAGTGTTATACATGGAGAATAAATGTCGTCATTTATTTACACTCTCAAACTCATTTTTCTCTCTCCCCTGGCCTTTTTGTGGGAAAATGTATATCGCTTTCGAAGATTTGCTTATCAACTAGGGGTTTTGAGTTCTAGCGAATTCAAAGTACCCATTATATCCGTTGGAAATATTTCATTTGGGGGAACAGGTAAAACACCTTTTACTATGTGGCTTGCAAAATATTTTAATGAACTTGATTTAAAGACAATGATTCTAATGCGTGGTTATAAAGGAAAACTTGAACACGGAAGCGGTCTGCTGAAAAGTGGTAAAAAACTTGGATACAATCCTGTAGATTTTGGGGATGAGGCCATACTATTTGCTAAAACTTTGGATAATGCCTCTATCGTTGTTGGAAAAAATAGAACTGAAAACCTCAGATATTATTTTCCAAAGGAACGCCCTGATATAGTGATTCTCGATGATGGGCATCAACATTTAAAGCTAAAAAGAAAACTTAATTTTGTCCTATTTGATGCAATGATGCCTCTTGCACAATATAAGGTTGCTCCATTAGGTCTATTAAGGGAAGGAGTAAGTGCCCTAGAGGATGCTGATGTTATCGTTTTGGGAAGAACTGACCAAGTTGAAACTAAGCAAGTCGACGAACTGAAGGATTTTATACAAAAAAATACACTGAAAAAACTGGATTTTGCAGAAATTTCATACAGGCCAAGTGGAGTATATTCACTTAATTATAAACTTAAGTATTTACCAGATCAGTTGAAAGATAAAAGATTTATTTGTGCAGCTGCAATTGCCTCACCAAATTCTTTTTTTAATTTGGTGGAATCTCTGGGGGCAGTCATTGTTGAAAAACTAATCTATCCAGATCATCATTACTTTAATCAAAAAGATGTTGAAGAATTATTAACTCTGGCCATCGAAAATGATGTTGAAATTTTAACAACTGAGAAAGATTTAGTTAAACTTAAAAAGGTAACCCACGATAAAAGAATAAACTTTCTAAGTGTCTCGGTAGAGTTTCTCAATGGAGAAGAAATCGTAAAGAAAAAAATCCATGAAATTCTAACTACAATATGAGGTTAAAGAATGTCACTTCAAAATTTTTTTTTAATTCCACTTACAATTTTAATAATCGTAAGTTGTGCCAGTGGTGAACGTGTTCCAGTCGAGGTTGATGAGTCAGATCTTGTTGAAAAATTTGATTTAAAAGACAAACGATTTGATAAATTTTTAACTAAACCCAAAGAAGTTGAACTACCTATAAAAAAAGAAATACTAGAAAAAAAAGTGAAGCAAAAGAAAACTCCAAATGAGAAAACAAACTCTAAAAAAAATAAGAAATCAAAAAAGCAAAAAACAATAGTCGAAGAAATTACGAAAGTGGATGAAACAATCGTTACAAAAGAAAATATATTTCCTGATGACTACCCGGAAGATTACAAGAAATTTGACTCAAAATATAGTCAGTTTTGGAAAAACTTTAAACCAACCTATTTTGAAAATGAGAAAATGGTTATAGATGCTAAGTTTATGGGAATTTATGTCGGTACTCTTGAATTGATTACTGGACCTGTCGTTTCTATTGCAAATAAGTATGCTTTTTCTCTTAAAGCAATTTTGAAATCTGCTAAATATTATTCATATATATATAGTTTAAACGATACTCTTGAATCTTTCGTTGAAATAGAGAATTTTTTGCCAATCAAATTTGTGCTAAAGCAAAGAGAATCAGGACAAGAAGTAGATGATTTACAATTATTTGATTGGGAACAGAAGAAAACTTTTATGTGGTATAAAAGAGTTAAAAATGGGAAAACCAAAGAAACTGAAGTATCAAAATATATCCCTCAGTATTTTCAAGATTCTTTTTCAGCACTTTATTTTGTGCGAGGACTACCACTTAAGATCGGAGAAATGTTTGAGTTTCCAATTGTGAGTCGTGGAAAAATTTGGCTACTAAGTGCAAGTGTTGATAAAGTCGAAGATATTCAGATTATGAATAATAATATTAAAGCTTTCAAAATTAAGGCAGAAACGAGGTTTCCTGGAGTATTGGAAAAAACTGGAGATATCATATTTTGGTACTCTGCTGACCATTATAGGAAACTTCTTAAATTTGAAGCAAAAGTTAAACTTGGTACAGTCTCTGGAGAGTTGGTAAAATACGAATCAGGAAAGAAGATCTAATTATGATCAATCTTGAGAGTATAATGCTCGTAGGTCTCACAGACGAGTGGACATTAAATGAAAAATTTTTATTCGAGTTTATTACAGTTCTCAATAGATCTCACGTCAATGTACATTTTTTTTGCTATAAAGATTCTCACATCGATAAGAAAGTAAAAAGTCTTAAAAGCAGGGTAAGAGTTTACTATATTCATCGACAAACCAGTTTTTTCTATCAAATGTTTGCCTTCAGACGTTTTTTTAAACGTTTTAGAGTTCAAATAGTCCATTGTTTTGAATCAAAATCTATTCTCTCTATAGCAGTTGCCGTAAATAAGTACCCACTCATTCCTTTTCTGTTTACTGATCTCACGTGTAAATCTACTTTTAAGCATAATTTCTTCTCGCGGGTATACATAAATAGAGTAGATAGAATTATTACATCTTTTAATGAACTCATACCCTATATACATGAAAAATACTCCTACCCAGTTAGAAAAGTAGAACAATTTGGTGTATTGTTAAAAAAGAAAAGAAAAACTGATTTCAATAAACATGACTTAAGAGAAAAAATTCTATTTGAAAAAGAAGACTGGTTAGTGGGGGCAAAGTGTACGAGAGAAACAAAAAATATTGAAGAGTTACAATATTTTATTTACACATTTGAGAGTTTAAAGAATCAAAGAGTTGAAGAAGGAAAAGTAGCACTCATATTATTTTCAGAAAGAGAATGGGAAGAATATCCCTTTTTTACTGAATTAAAAAACATCCTGGCCATAGAGAGAATAGAGAATATTCACTTTGTCACAACTGAAGATATACCTGGTTACTTTGAAGAGATAGATCTATGGGTTATGCATTCTTTGGATGAAGGAATAGAAAAATCGTCTTTAAACGCTCTAGTTAATGAAGTACCTGTTTTGGCACCTAGATCGGAGATGGTTTGTGAATTTAATCAAAGAAATCATTTTGTCATAGAAACTTTCAAATTTAATGACTCAAGAGAATTACGAAAGAAGATTATCCTGTGTTTATCTAACAATAAGCAAATTTTGGACAAAGTCATAAAATATAAAAAAAACTATAGCAAATATCGATATCATGACGAAAATCTACACGATCTGTACGTAAAACTCATTACAAGAAGATACAGATATCATGCGTGAAAACTCTATCCATCATTTAGTCAAATAATAGTTAAAAAATACTAATAGACATATTGCGTTAGCAAGCAAAATTACTTGTAACTTTTTTACTAAAATCAAGAGATTAGTTTACATATCAACGCTTGGCAACTATAGTGGCGCCACACAAAAAAGTCCTTCAGTAGAAGGCATTAATGAAATTGTTGGAGTGTTAATATGACACAAGAGCTAAAGCAGAAGTGGATGGAAAGCTTTGACGTTGTTTTCGGAGACGACGTAGAGACCACTGAACACACAGAATTTTCCATGATTTTTGAAAAGGAGAAATCTTCTTCTTTCACAGAGGGTGAAGTTTACATGGGTAAAGTCATCTCTCTCAACGAAGACTTTGTAACTGTCGATATCGGTTACAAACAAGAAGGTCTTGTACAGGCCAAAGAATTTCAAAACTATGACGGATCTCTAAAGGTTACAGTTGGTGATGAAATCGAAGTCTACCTTGAGAAATTAGAATCAGCGATGGGGAACCTCGTTCTTTCTAAAGACAAGGCAGAAATTCTCAAAGCTTGGGATAAAATTTCTGAAGCTTGTGAGAAAGGTCTACCTCTTGAGGGGACAGTTATTGCTAAGGTTAAAGGTGGACTTTCTGTCGATATCGGCGTGAAAGCATTTTTACCTGGTTCGCAAATTGACCTCAGACCTACAAGAAACCTTGACAAGTACATCGGTAAAAAGATGGAATTTAAGGTTATTAAATTTAACAAGAAAAGAGGAAACATCGTTCTTTCAAGACGTGCTATTCTTCAAGAAGAAAGAGGAAAACTACGTCACGAAATTCTTGGGCAAATCCAAGAAGGCATGATCGTTAAAGGTATCGTTAAAAATATTACTGATTACGGTGCTTTCATTGATCTTGGTGGTATTGATGGACTTCTTCACATCACAGATATGTCTTGGGGCCGTGTAAAACATCCTTCAAGCATTCTTGAAGTCGGTGACGAAATCGAAGTTAAAATCCTTAAATTTGACGCTGAAAAAGAAAGAGTTTCTCTCGGTCTTAAACAAGTTCAAGCTAATCCATGGGAAGAAGCTAAAGCAAGATACATTGCTGGTACTAAAGTTTCCGGTGAAATTGTCTCTGTTAAAGACTATGGAATCTTTATCGAACTTGACGACGGAATTGAAGGTCTTATTCACGTAAGCGAAATGAGCTGGACAGGGAAAATTAAAAATCCACAAAAAGAATTTGTAGCTGGTGATAAAATTGAAGCTCAAGTTCTAGAAGTCGATGTTGAAAACAAGAGAATCTCTCTTGGATTAAAGCAACTACAAGAAAACCCTTGGGAAGCAATCGAACAAAAATATCCTGTAGGCAAAAAAGTTGAAGGGAAAATCAAATCTATCGTAGATTTTGGTATGTTCGTAGACCTTGGTGAAGAAATTGATGCTCTTATTCACGTTTCAGACGTTTCTTGGACTCAGAAAAATATCAATCTCAATGACTCCTACAAAGTAGGTGAAACTGTTGAAGCAATGGTTCTTTCTGTCGATAAAGAAAATGCTAAGTTCTGCCTAGGTATCAAGCAAACTAAAGAAGATCCTTGGAAGAAAATTGAAGAAAGACTTCCAGTCGGAACAGTTGTTGAAGCTGAAGTTGTGAGAGTTACTGATTTTGGTGGATTTGTTGAACTCGAAACTGGAATCGAAGGTCTTATCCATATTTCAGAGTTATCTGAAGATAGAGTTGAAAAACCTTCTGATGTAATCACTAAAGGTGACAAAGTTAAGGCCATGGTGATTTCTATTGATAAAGATGCGAAAAAAATCGCTCTTTCAATTAAATCAGCTGTAAATGCAGATGCAACAACTTCTTATGTTGAAGAAACTAAGACGAAAAGTGCCCTAGCTGACCAGCTTAAAGGACTTAAAATAGAATAATTTTACCGAATCTTTCGGAAAAATACTAAGGGCCACTTTTGTGGCCCTTTTTTTTAAAAACAGATTTTACATTTACAAACGATATGAATATCCTCAAACTCTAGTCATGTCGAATTTCACAAAAATAATAATCGTATTTATAAATCTACTATCTGTTTTGAAAGCAATCGAATCCACTGAAACTATAAAAAAAACCTTTTTAAATACAAGCGATAATGATTCATTCTACAAAATTCTCCCCAAAACAGATGGGAATCTCTTAGTCGAGTTATTTAACGCTAATGATTTATTTAAAATAGAACTTCTTGGTATCGATGGTGTTAAAATCGCAAATACCTTAAAAACATATAAAAAAACAAATTCAATATTTTATACAGTAGATTTAAAAAAAGATAAGACATATTATATTTTTATCCAACCTGGATTCCAAAAAAAAACAACTGATTACGAGGCCGTATTTACGTTTTTTTCTCATCCTCAAGATGAAAAAGCATATATGATTTCAGTACTAAAAGAAAAATCATGCATGTTTAGTAGCGTCCTTAACAACAACATCGAGGAAAAAGAAACTTATATCAATGCAATTTTAAAATCAAACTGCATCAGCTTACCAAGGATTGTTGATACTTGGATGAATGTTCCAGACTTTACAGAAATAAAAAAAGATATTGAATATTTACGTCTGAATGCAATGGATGAGAGACACTTTACCTTCGGAATTTTTATTGCAGAGGCCATTAATATTAATTCGAATTATGTTAATAAAAAAAATAATCAAACCTTTAAGTTTAAAGAAATGTGTAAAGAAAATACTCTCGGGAAGTGGGGAAAAAATAGTTGTATTCCTGATATTTCTAAAAATGAGTACAGACAGTATCTGTTACAATTGTTTTCAGAGGCCATTGATAGTGGAGTGAGAGATTTTCTATTTGGACAAATTGATCTTCAAGATTCCACTCAGTACTTAAAATATTTTTTAGAAGAACTCTATAGTATCGCACAATCAAAGAGTGCTGAGATAATTATTGGAGGGCAAACAGGTTGGGTGTCAGATCCTCGCTATATTGGATCATTCGATTATATCGTTGCTCCATCTCGAATTTCAAAAGACGGTAAATTTAACTCAGATAAAGAAGATTGTTTTGAAGCTCATAAAGATATAATCGCAAATGAAACTCAAAATGAGGCCAATCAAAGAGCAAGATTTTTTTGTCAAAACTTAGGTTGGATGCCTCCATTTTCAAAAAATGCTAAAAATGTCATTGTTGAATTTGATTGGTGGTCAATAGATGATGACATTCACCGTTTTGCCAGATTATCACCACAACAAAGATCCATTGTATTGACCACCGCCAGAAACTTCTTTATTGATGAATTAAATCTAGGATTTATTATGCCATATAGACTACCTCTCAATGGTGGAATTGACGATGGGTGCTTTGGGTTCAACCAATACGTTTATAGTTCATTAAACAATTATAACTGCAAAGATGAAGATACCATATTGGAACTTATGAAATAAAAATTAACCAGAGTTTCATTACAAAAGATATCTTTTAATTTCTTCATTATTGAATCTCCATATGATGTTATCAACAAAATAATGATGAATATTTATGGCCAAAGTAAAATATATAAACCAGTAGAGGAAACCTGTCGTTTTAAACGAGTCCATTAATGAATCCATCAATTCTGGAATTAGTTCAAAGGACAACAGTCCAATAAAAATTAAAAAAATAAAACTTCTCACTGGCGTCAATTTTAAATTTGAATTTGAGAGAGTTTGTTCAGAACGACCTTTAATAATTTTATAGACGAATGGAAAATATTGAAGAGAGTGAAAAAACGGAACTGCGTAAGAATAAAAAATCGGATTTTGATTACCAATTGGTAACCACCAAATAAACATCGATAAATATGGAGAAAGTACATTTATATGGGGGATAGTCTTTTCTTTTCGGTATTTTTTTATGAAAACAAATAAGAGAGTTGATATTAAAAAAAGAATAGATATATAATAAGAATAATTCAAAAAGAAATTTGGAAGTTTGGGTGTATGGTAATTAATCTCTGAATAAGTTGTGTGGTTTCCTGTTGCAAATCTCGAATAACTATATAACCAAATACTTAAAAGAGAAAAACGAATCATTTTTCTCTCCGATGTAGTATACTTATATTCCGTTAGATTTGAATATACCATCATACAACCAAATGCTTGTTTGGTATAATGCCATCCCACGAGTAGGAACATCAAATTGATCATGATAGATAGAATCTCTTTTCCCAACTGCACAGAATTTCCAAAAGGTATTTGAATCCCAGCTGAATATAAAAAACTATTGTAATCTTTCATTGTTAAGAAATATTTTGGAGCTTGCATCGAAAAAAAATAAAAACCAATTAGACCAATAATTATTAAAAAAATTGGTAAAAATATTAATCTTATCCAATTTTTGAAAATATACTTCTGCCCTTTACCATAGGCCATTTGATTCGTGGCCATAAAATGTGGAAAATTTATAAATAGTGATAACGAACTAAAAATAACCGGTAGATTTCGAATATAATAATCTGTACGCTGTGAGTACTCTGCTACCCACTGGCAAAAATAAAGCCCAACGAGAAAGATGATACTTCCTCCACCTATAAGCAAAAAATCCATTAAAGGATTTATAAGATAAAATTTTGGAGAATTAATCTGATATTTAATATTCATTGTAGACAATGGCCCTATTTATTTATTTATTTATTTATTTATGGATATCTAAATTATATTCTAAGAGTGATTTGAAATGAAAATGTTGTGAAAGTGGCACTTTTTACAGGACAGTTAAAAAAATTTAAATTGCAGTTTATTTACAACAAGAGTCCTCATGGGAATCGATTTCATAAGAAATAATTTTTTTCAGTTTTTCCAGGTCTTCTTCCGTTGCGCCTAACTCTCTGGCCAGCTGCTCTGAAACACCAGGAGAGACTATTTCAACATCTAGACCCATCTGTTCATATTCAACCGCTTTTTTATAGACAAGTTCAGAGTTTTCTAGAACATCACTATATAAGACTTGTTGACTAAAACGATCTCTTATTTCAAAAAGTTTATTGCCCATTGCCTTTTTTCCTTTTATCATTGGTTTGCGTAAAACACCGTACTTCAGTGCGGTGATACAAGCAAACGCCCACCGGCGAGGTCACTCAGGTCTTTCCTGATCCTGAATATACTGTTTAATAACATCTAGCGATGCTCCACCACAACTACCAGCAAAATAGCTGGGTGACCATAGGGCCTTGCCCCATAACTTTTTTTTGATTTCAGGATAATTTGCTTCTCGAACATAACGTGAAGACACACCTTTCAATGAACCAACCAAACGAGAGAGAGCTATTTTAGGTGATATAATACTCTTGGTGTAAAACATACTCTTCTATATTTAGTCACAAAGACTAAGTGTGCGTGAATAAGAAAAATACAATGCCTTCCATGTCTAATCTTCGGATTTGTGCGTTCCTTGATCGCTTTTTTTGAATTTAAATTACTCATAGACTAATTAATATTTGAGCTTTTCTAACCTGTCAATTGATGATATCCTCATGTGGAGATGAAAGCGATCAATATGGCCTATAAATTTAAAATGCTACCGACTGTTTCTCAGGAAAGACTTTTTGGGATATGGGCCGGGACATGCCGCTTTCTTTACAACTTATGCCTGGAACATAGAATATTGTCATGGAATCAATATCGAAAAGGAACCAACTATTTTGATCAGGCCAATGAGTTAAAGAATTTAAAGAAAGTTGAAGGATTTGAGTGGATAAAAGAAGCTCCTGCCCAAATACTGCAACAATCGTTGAAAGACCTAGATAAGGCCTTTAAGTCATTTTGGAGAAGTGGCTTTGGGTTTCCTAAATTTAAAAAAAGACATTTTGGTGACTCATTTCGTTTTCCTGACCCAAAACAGTTTGAGATCAGAAAAGTCAGTAATAAGAAGGCCTTTGTAAAATTGCCCAAAGCAGGAGAGGTAGCTTTTAGACTATCTAGGCAAATTGAGGGAAAAATCAAGAATGCAACGATTAAAAAAGAATCTGATGGTTGGTATATTAGTTTTTGTGTTGAAAAAGACATTGAAGTAGCAAAAAATAATAATCCAAACGTCGGGATTGATCGAGGAATAGCTGAGACGCTTGTTTTGAGCTATGAGGCAGACAGTTTAAAAGATATCCAATTAACTCTTCCAGTGAAATGTAAAGAATTAAGAGAAAGAATCAAAGCTCTTCAAAAGCGTCTAAAATTGAAAAAGAAATTTTCAGAAAAATGGAAAAGAATTCAAAATCAATTAAGAAAACTGCACTCAAAAATAGCAAGAATTAGACATGATTTTCTTCATAAAGCATCCACTTACGTTGCCAAGAACCACAGCTATGTAAGTTTAGAAGATCTGAAGATAAAAAACATGTCAAAATCAGCAAAAGGAAGCTTGGAATCTCCTGGAAAAAATGTAAAGGCCAAATCAGGTCTAAATCGAGAGATTCTCTTTCAGGGCTGGGGAATTTTTGCCCTCCAGTTAAAGTATAAAACTGAATGGGGTAGTGGATATCTTGAGCTTGTGAATCCTAGATTCACAAGTACAAGATGTAGTGAGTGTCTCTACAATGATAAAAGAAACAGGAAGGGAAAAGCCTTTAAGTGCTTAAACTGTGGCCATGTGGAAGATGCTGATAAAAATGGAAGTAAAAATATAGACAGGGAGGGGCGCTCCCGAAGAGACCGTGGAGATGTGGTGGTTGCACCAATCTTTGAAGCGGTAACCTCTAGTAGTGTATAAGCACACTAGGAATCCCCTCCGTTTACGGAGGGGCGGACGTCAATAATTACTGATAACACGCTGAATGTAAGTTTAGCAAAGTGTGAGGAGTCATAGATGAATAAATTAGTACTTATTGTGGATTGTTCAAAGGGTGAAAAAATTTTCTTTGAATCGATTGCTGCATATTGCAATGAGGCGAAAAATCTAAATATAAATATATTTCCGGTATCCTTTGAGCTAATTACTCCAGAATATATCACTGAAATGTCACCAGATCTAATTATCGCTCATGACAATTTTGAAGACTCTGTCATTGGAAACGTTAAAAAAATTGTTCTTATAGACACAAAAAGTAATGATTCAAGAATTGTGGAAGTTTCTACTCCTCTAACACCACAAGTTTTCCAAAATCTATTTATTAATCTATAATTTTAAGCATGAATAAAGATATTTTACTCTGGATATTCTCATTTTTTGCGGCCACAATCATTTTGTCGATAGCGATTTATTTTAGAAGTGGGCTCTTTTAACGAAATAAAGGTCCCTCAAGATCTTCTGGCGCAAGCACATATTTTTTTAAATTAAGCTGACCAAAAATAAACTCAGGAATCCTAATCCTATAAAAAACTCCCTTTTCGTAATTTTCAGACTTTTGAACGTTCGTTTTTGCTAATATTTTAGAATGAGATAGCCCATCTTCATAGGGAATAAAAAGATCGAAATGATCTTGTTTATCCAAAAAATGATTGATGATATGATCTCTTAAAAGTTTCATATCAGATTGATCAAATGTAGAGACGACAAAACTTTTTGGATAACTTTTAAGAATTAACTTTTCTTTCAACTTATCTTGAAGTTTATCCTTTTTATTAAAAACTAAAAGCCTCTCCTTTTTACCTATTTCAAGTTCATCTAATACAGATTGTGTCACATCTAAATGTTTTTCAAAATGTGGATCAGAAATATCACAAACAATAATTAAAAGATCGGCCAGAACCGCTGAGTCTAATGTCGTTTTAAAACCATCAATCAATGTATTGGGCAAATTTGAAATAAAACCAACTGTATCGACTAAAATCATAGGTGGCTTACTATCCGGATTAAGTGTTCTATAAGTCGAATCCAACGTCGCAAATAGCTTGTTTTCCTCAAGCACTTCTTCCTTACAAAGCCTATTCATGACAGAAGATTTTCCGGCGTTTGTATATCCCACCAACGCCGCCGTAAGGGATGTTTTACTTCTTTTTTTGTTTTGTTCTTTTCTAGATTTTTGTACTTCTACTAGTTCTTCTTTGTAATGTTCAATTCTTTGACGAACAATCCTTCTATCGAGCTCAATTTGTTGCTCACCCTCTCCTCCAATTGTCCCTCTGGCCCCTCTTTGTCTGCCTAAGTGAGACCATAATCCCGTAAGCCTAGGAAGGAGATATTCAAGTCTTGCAATTTCAATTTGAATCTTAGCTTCTTTTGTATGTGCGTGGTTTGCAAAAATTTCAAGAATGACATGACACCTATCAATGACATCAAGGCCTGTGAGCTTTTTAATATTTCTGATTTGTCCTGCTGTTAATTCAATATCAGAGACTAGAAGTTCTGCTCCAAGCTCTTTTGCCTCTTTTGCTATTTCAATGAGTTTTCCCTCGCCTAAAATAGTGCTGGCCTCAGGGGACTTTTTGTTTTGAATGGTGTCAGCAACTACCTCTATCCCCAAAGTTCTGAGAAGTTCGTACAATTCCTCTACAGATCTTTTTGAGTCTTCAATATTGCTGTATTCTTTCATGGCCGGACTAACAATTGAGAATATAGCGGCCTTAACATCGGTGGTAATTTTTAAGTCGTTTTCAAGCATAATGTTTAGTATATCAAATATGGGTAAATATTTAAACATTGTAGTCAAGTTTTGATGAAATGAGTAAAGTATGGTTATGGAAAGATATGACGCGAGACGTTTTTTATATGGTGATGGTTTTTTTACCACAATTTTTGTAGATAACGGGAAGGCGCTATTTCTCACAGAGCATTTAGAACGCTTAGAAAGAAGTGCACAAATTGCCTATCCAAAAAACATACAAATAGATGATATTGAGAAGGAAATTAAACTAAAAATTAAAAATTTCTCGGCCGGGACTCTCAGAGTAGATGTTTGTTGGGGGCAAAAACAAAAAGATCTCCTCGTAAATGACAATGGAGATTTTTCTATATTTTACACTCTTAGTGAAATTTCAAAAGAAAACCATCCCCTCGCTGTAGATAAGTTTGTTAAAGTAGGATTTTCATCAAGCATTTTAGGTAAACCTTTTTTTAGTGAAAAAATCAAAACGGTCAATTATTTTGAAATTTTTGCAGAAAGAAAAAACAGTAGGTTTGATGATTTAATATTAACAGATTTGAACGGTGTGATATGTGAAGCAAGTACGTCAAATGTTTTTTTCTTAATCGATGATCAGTGGGTTACCCCTAAGATGAATCCGAATATTCTACCAGGAATCACGAGAAAAAAAATATTACACTTTTATCCAGGAATAATTGAACGAGATATTTCAAAAGACGAAATCACAAAGATTGAAGAGGGCTTTTTAACAAATTCTCGCAATTTGATTGTCCCTATATCTGAATTTGAAAATAAAGCATTGACAACGATTGAAGTCGAAAGTTTTAAAAGAGATTTTTTAACTCAAGTGTATGAGGAATTAAATGATTAAAAAAAAAGTAGTAAAATGTCCACAGTGTGGCCGTGAATTTTCTTATTTCGAGAGCGAATTTAGACCTTTTTGCTCAGAAAAATGCAAAATGATTGATTTAGGCCATTGGTTTTCTGAGTCCTATACAATACCTGTCAAAAATGAATTAGGTGAGCAGATTGAATTTATCGAAGATCTTGAAGAAGAAGAAGATATTTATTAATAACACCTTGGAAAATTTTTTAGTTGGAAGTATAATTAAAAGGTGGTTAGTTTAAATGAAATTTAATACTAGAAATTAATTCAAGTGACATGGCCTAGGAGTGGCATGGTTTCAATGGAGTGAAATGTGAATGAATTAGTTAATTTTATCGTAAGACAGTTTACTGATGATGCGTTTAAAATTTCATTATCGTTTTCGCTCATTATCCTAGCTTTAATGGTTGTTTTTTGGGTCTTAAATCGCAGAAAGTTTCATCAACTCAAACATCAAATACCTGCAGATGTGGTTAAAAATTATCTTGATTCTATCATTCAAAATTCTAATTCATTAAAATCTTCTCTTTTTAGAGGAGGTGGATTGGATGTTTCAGAGGGAATTCCTTCTGTTTTTCCTCTAGGAAGTCTCCCATCGGGTAATGTTTCTTCCGGTGGACCAAGTATGGAGGAGCTAAACCAAAAAAATGCAGAGATTGCATCTTTAAGAGCAACAGTTGCAGATAAAGACAGAATTATAAAAGATCTTGAGGCCAGACTCGCTAGTGGAGGAGGTGCCTCTGCGGATGATTTAGCTAAAATCAATCAACTCACAAGTGAAAATTCTTCTTTGAAATCACAATTAGAACAAGCTTTAGCGTCTGCTTCAAATTCAGGTGGAGGTGAAGAAGTTCAAGGCCTCACAAAAGAAAGAGATGAGCTTAAAGAAAGACTCATGGAATATGAAATTATTGAAGAAGATCTGGCCAACCTGAAAAGATTACAACAAGAAAATGAACAACTTAAAAAATCACTTGAGGCCATGAACAGTGGAGGTGCAGCACCTGCACCAGCTCCAGCAGTAGAAGAAGAGGAAGAGGATTTAGAAGCACAAATGGCCGCAGCGATTACGGAAAGTGCTCCAGCACCATCAGCTCCAGTAGATAATTCAGAAGTTGAAGAAGAGCTTGGTGTACCTGCAAATGAAGGTGAACAAAAATCGGCAGAAGAACTCTTGAGTGAGTTTGAAAAAATGTTAGGTTAAATATGATTACCAAAAGTATCCTTATTTTTTCTATTGTCACAAGTGTTTACTGTTCAACTAAGGAACCTCAAAAGTTACTTTTAGAACAAAATTTTTTAAATCTAAAAAATGATGAGAAAGAGATTAAATCTTTAAAACAAAGTGTACTTAATAAGGGAGGCAAAGCTGTACCAACCTTAATTAAAGTAATGAAAAAAGATGAATTTCCGGATCACTCTAGGTGGGTGGCCACCTTTTTGCTTGGTCAGATTATGAAAGATAAGGCCGTTCCTTTTATTGCTCGATTTTCCGAGCATCCTAATTGGATTATGAGGATGGCATCATTAAAAACACTTTTGGCCATGAAACAAACAAAATATTCTGATATTTATGCTTTCTTACTTAAGGACAAATCACTTATTGTAAGAACTCAGGCCCTGGAAAATATTAGAAAATTAAATCTCACCAAATATGCTCCTCAAGTCTGGGCAATGCTATATGATAAAAGAAATTATTACGAAAATAAAAAAGATGAAAAAGATCTAAAAAATCGAAAACATATTATAAAAGAAGTGATTACTGCAATAGGGGACCTTGGGCTGAAAAAGGCGATTAAACCACTTCTATCAATGTCTCAGAAGAAAAAATATCATGATATTTTTGAAGAAATTGACTATTCGCTTAGTATACTCTTGGAGAAAAAATCTCCTAAGAATTTGTCAGCAAAAAAACATTTTTGGAAAAAAATGGCCCTGAGTAATGTGACGATATAGAAGATATTAAGAAATATGAAAATTGTTCTAGCTTATATTTCTTCTTCAGCTTCTTGTGCTCTTAAGTCTTCAATCTTTTTGAGCTGCTTTTCAATGGCCAGAACTCTTTCAATCCTATACAAAATTGTGTTCTCTTGAATTTGATCAGTAACGACCTCGCGCCAACCTTGCAAAAAGTCTCGTTCGACGAGTTGACGTTTGTATACTGAAACTTTGGTAACTTCTCGAATTCCTCTATAGCCTTTAATTACGTTGATAATTATTTTGTATTTTGCAGATTTAACCGAGTCAGCACCACCAAAAGAATCTGAAAAGTTTAGTTCTAAAGTGTTGTCAATCCATCTACTTTTTAGAATGCCAGCTTCTTGATTTTTTGATTCGAGATCTGTATCTCTCATGACAACCAGCACTGCTTGCCACGTTTCGTTAAAATCTGAACGAAATACTTTTCCTGGCATTTCAAAATCTTTACTCAGATTTTTAAACTGTTCATAAGAAGAACATGAGGCCAAAATAGATAGACAGAATATGAGACTAACTTTGAGCAAAATATTTCCTTCACAAAATGCCGCAAGACATTGTACTGTTCTATTATAACCTTGACTTACAAAAAAAAGTAACCAATTAATATCTATCAGTTTATCATGAGAATACACATGAAAGAGGAACATTTCCATGAGTTATACTCAATTATTTAATGATGTACTTAAAGCAGAGTCACTGGCCATTGAAAAGGCATCGCAGAATATTAAGGACGAACAGGTTCAAAACTTAATTAATATTTATAAATCCTTAGAAAAAAGTGGCGGTAGTCTGGTTCTTATTGGAGTGGGGAAGTCGGGAATAGTTGCTCAAAAAATTGCCTCTACTTTTACTTCTTTGGGACTAAGTTCATATTTTATTCATCCAACGGAAGCTTTACACGGTGATTTGGGAAGAATCAATCATAATGATGCTGTTTGTTTAATTAGCAAATCTGGTTCGACTGAAGAAATCCAAAAACTTTTACCTTATCTCCCTGTGGAAAAAGAATCTGTCATTGGTTTGTTAGGAAACATATCTTCATCTTTGGCCTCATCATGTAAGGTTATTTTTGATTGTTCAGTGGAAAAGGAAGCTTGTCTAAATAATCAAGCACCTACTACTTCGTCAACTTTAACACTGGCCATGGGAGATGCGATGGCCGTTGCTTATGAGAAATTCATAGGTTTAAGTAAAGAGGGTTTTGCGGAAAATCACCCTGGTGGAATACTTGGAAAGTCATTGCGAATGAAAGTTAAGAGTATTATGTGGAAACTCGAAGATTGTCCGGTGGTGAATGCACATTGTAAATTGAAAGAGATACTACTGGCCATGACAAAAAATCCAGTTGGAGGATGCGCTATTTTAGATGAAAGAGGTCTTTTATTAGGCATTATTGTTGAAGGAGATATTCGAAGAGCATTGTTGGAAAAAGAGAATGCTCTTGAATCAACTGCTAAGAGTGTAATGACAAAAAATCCTGTCGTTATTGCTCCAGATGATCTAGCATTTAATGCTCTAGAGAAAATGGAAAAAAGAGAAAAGCAAATTGATATTTTACCGGTTGTAGATTCGAATAACAAATTTTATGGTTTTATCCGTCTTCATGATCTCATGAAAGAAGGCTTTCTATAGATATTTGTCTACCAGGGAGCTTCTTTTCCTCGAATTTCGATTTTTGAAGCTAAGTCTCCGAACTTATCTTTATCAAAACCAGTTGCAAGAGCAACTTTTTGATAACCAGAATTGAGAAGATCTTTGACAATATCTTCTCCGTTAATACCTTCACCAAGAGAAGAGTCAATGTATATTGGAGAATCTTTTCTGAAGGTTGAAATATTTGAATAGAATTCTTCTTTATTAGAATAACTTACAAATTCGATTCCTTTTTTCTTAGCTTGTATATCCCACACCATTCTTACTAAAGGATCATCGTCAATGAGAATTGATATAGTCTTTGAGGATGATTTCCCTTTGATCTCAATTGGAATATAAGGAATCATACTTTTTTCAACTAAACCAATTCCATGTTTCTTACAAGTTTTTTGTATTACAGGATTTTCAAAATGACTAGTACATAGGATACTCTGCTTTTCGATTCCTAGCTCAAGGATAGTTTCTAGTCCATTCCTGTTTTCATTTTTAAATTCATAGTCAAAAATATAGATATATTCTCCGTTGTCTCGAGTTTCTATCCACTTTTTAAAATCTTCTATTTTTAAAAAAGAAATTATCTCTCTTTTTAATCTTGATTCCCAAGCTATATGGACAGATTGATCATCTTCTATCAGCAAAATTTTGGTATCAGTTTTTAGTTCAATTTTATTCATAAAAGACTTTGGAGGTTTGATTTTAGGTAGTTTAATAGTGATAGTGGTACCTTTTTCAAGAATACTTTTTATTTCAATACTTCCTCCGAACGACTCAATGACAGATTTTGCGTGAGAGAGACCTAATCCATTTCCAGTATCTTTTCCAATTGATTTTCCTCTGATAAATATTTTGTCTAAATAATCAGAGGATATTCCTTTTCCTGTATCGCTAATTTCTATTAAAACGTCATCACATGACGAGTCTAATGTAATAAAGATATTGTTTAGAATCTCACTTGATGCTTCTACGGAGTTATTTATAAGATTGGAAATTATTCTAGAAAACTCTTTTTTACTAAAGACACTAAAAGATTCGTATCCACCTTTTAATAGTTCAAAATGAATTTGTACTTTGTTATTTTGGGAATATTCGAGCCTTTTTTCAGAAATAATAATATTTAGAAGTCTTGCTATTGAGAATTTTTCAATTTGTTTTTCAGGACTTTCAGATTCTTTATTTTTACTCAAGAGATCATTTGCAAGGTCATGAATTCGATTTATAGCGGAATTAAAAATAATCTTTTCAAATTTTGTATCCGCAGGAATAGATTGAGCAGCGATATCAAGGGCCGCTAAAGGTGAGCGTATGTCATGTGCAACTTGTATCGCTAATGAAGTGGTTGCTTTTAACATTTCATTTTCCTTTTCTTTTAAATAATAGGATTTGGATTTATCAACAAGAGCGTTGAATAAACGTTTGATTGATATTGCTTCATCTTCATTTTTGTCTGGTTGTAAGAATAAGTCTACTTTACGACCTTCGATATATATTTTTTTTAGAGTGTCTTCTAAGGGTCTCAAAGAAACTTGAATTAGAAAACTAAATGTAAAAAAATAAAGAGCTATGAATAGTACCAATCCAAAGAGAGTTACAAGTATATCATTATTTTTATTTTTGATAATTTGGCTATTACAATTTGTGAAATTAAAAGTTCCAATTGCAGTGCCTAGATTTGTTACAATATTATAGCTTCCACTTGTTAAAATTAAATCAGAAAATAATACGCTATTTCCTTTACATTTGTTTATATGATCATTTTTCCAAATTATTTCCCCATCCAAATTTGAAAAACTAGATTTTGTCCAGTTATGTTTAGTATTGAGATTATCAAGTGTAGAACGTAAAGAAATTAAATCTCCTATGCTATAGTAGGAAACAATAATATTTTCTACACTTTTTTTTTGTTCAAATTCAATTTGAGAGATAGTTTTTTTTAAATTATCAGAGTGATAAAAATATAGACTGCTAATTCCTAATGCTGAAAAAATAAAAACAAAAAGAAAAGCCTTTAGCATGAGCTTCTTAATGATAATCATTATTTATCTCTCTTTGCTATTACGAAATAATAACTTACATCTAGATTTAAATGCTGTGACCTGTAACCTTTTCCAGATTGTAGGTCAATGATTTTAAATTTAGCTTCTTTTAAGTATTCTCGAATATTATTTTCATCATAAGTTTGTATTGTTATCTTGTCTTTATTGACTTCTTCTTTTGATATATGTTGTGGAAAAGTTATTAGAAGGTATCCTCCAATTTTTAAGATCCTATTACAGTCCTTCAAGTTATTCTGAATATTTAATGCAAATTCTGTAGTTCCTGTAAATATCAGAACATCATAGTAAGAATCATCAGGTATGATTAGACCTTTATTTATATCTATCTTTGATACGCTATCATAAAAAGTACTCTTTCTAGCATCATCTATAAACTTATCTACTAAATCAATACCATGTATAATCAAGCTTTGATTAAATCTTTTTAAAATTTTACCAATGTATCCATCTGCACACGCAATATCCAAAATTTTATCTTTGTTTTTTATTTTAAGTTCAGGTAGTTTATTTTTAATCCGACTTGGAACTCTGTAGTCTAATCTTTTAATAAAACAGGTGTATGATTCATTAAGATTATTGTATAAGTTTTCAATTTTGTTTGTACTAGTTTTTTTTGATGTATTTTTTTTTACTAAAAATCGAAAATAAATAGATTTGTCTGAACACGATTCGTTATTATTATCAGTTAATTCAACTATTCTTAAGTTGTTATACTCTAACATTTGAATCCAAGAAGATAAGGTAGGTAAAGTTTGATATATTTTATATGGTTCACTTGAATTCTGGTAATCAAATTGTAAGTAAAAAGAATTGGGGCCCTTGTTTTCGTCTCTATAAAGCTTCTTAGTGTAATTTACCTTATAATTATTTCTAATTAATACTCCATGTTTTATGGAGGCATCAGAAATGTATAGTGGGTTTTGGACATAAAATAATAAATATCCACCTTCTTTAAGTAATAATGCAATTTTAGATAAACTCTGAAAAATTGGACTCATTTCAGCTATTGCGTTCATTAAGACCATGATTCCTTTAAAGTTATTTTCAAAATTCTTTAATTCATTTAATTTATTTTGAAATAAGTTTTTTTTATAATCTTCGCCATATTGAGAAACTAATTCATTAACAAAGAACTCATTTGGTTCAACCATATAATATGAGGGGTAGTGTTGGGTCACTTCAAGTGCTCTACCAAAACCGGCCCCTAGATCGAGTAACTTTTGTTTATTCGAAAGATTCATTATTTTTTGTATATGATGATAATCAGCGTTAAATTTACGATACTCATTGATTAAAATGTAATTTATAAGTTCTTTATTGTTCATTTTTCATTATACCTACGTTTCAAGTCTGAGAGTTTTAAAGAGAAGACTCCCAATCCAGATGGTGTCAAAGGTTTCCACTCTTTTTTTAAATAATATATACCTTTCTCACTCCCAAGCATCCATAGTGGACAGTCTTTGGCCAGTAAACTGAATATTCTTTCGAAGATAATTTTTTGAGTGTCTATGTTTGAAATTCTTCCCGAGATTCCTAAGAGCTCATCTATAACTTTATTCGAATATTTAGTAAAATTATACTGTTGGTCAGTCATTAAAAATGGACTCAGGTATGCATCTGGTGATAAATAATCCGGGAAATATCCAAATATGGCAGCTTCAAATGATCCATTCTTTAATCTTTCGATCAAATTGTTGATGGGAATGATGTCTATTTTATATTTTTTATCGGAGAGTTTGTAAATATTATCATTAATTTTTTGATTAAATACTGCGGCTGAATTTGCAGCAATAATGTTAACTTTTTGAGTGATATAATTTTTTTCTAAGTTTTCATTTTCAAATCCGTCAAACATACCCCAACCAAATGGCAGTTTATTATTTAGATTTTCCCAGGGATACCCTGATGTCTTTGCAATTTGATTGAAATTTTTTAAAAAGCTACATCGTTTCTTTGAATGTTTGAATTTGTTAGAATTCAGATTTAGATACATAATAATAGCTTGAAAATAATTGTATTTAACTTCACTTAAGTTCTGTGCTATTTTTGGAGATGGCATCCCAAGTGAAAGATCAATGTGTTTATTTACTTTTTCAATGATGAATTCAATTCTTTTAGGTGAATTATTATCATTAGAAAACGGATAATAGTTATTTTGAATAAGCTTGGAGGATTTGGAATTAATACTTTCAATTACATAAGGACCAGTTCCAAAGTATTTATTATTAACTATTTTAGAAATACTGAAATTAAGTCCAGTAATTTTTTTTACAAAAAGATTGCTAGGGTGTTTAAATTTAAATACTAAAGTATATTCGTCTAAAACTTTGATGCCAATATTTTTGTTCGTATCTAAAATGTAATCTTCAAAACCTTCTAACTCATGGAATGCCCATCTATAAATATCTTTATACTCTTTGAATATCCTCAAAAAACTGTCTTTGATTCTCTTAGTGCTTAATTTTTCACCGTCTGAAAATTTTATATTATTAAATATTTTAATTTTTAATGATTTTCCATCTGCAGAGAAAGAATAATGTTCAACTAAACGTGATACGATACTATTATTTGAATTATAGTAGAATAAAGGTTCAAAGACTTGATTAGCAATAAAATATGTCCCTATCTCATATAGTTCTCCTGGTATAATACGATTTGAAAAGCTCTCAACTTGAACCGTAAAGATCTTTGCACTTAAAGAGAATGGGGATGCAGAAAAAATGAGAATTAGGAGTATGTACTTTCTAATAACGCCCTCCTGTTTTTTAATATAATAGAAATAAAAATTAGTATGCTAAAAGAAGAACATAGAGATATTATTAATTCCGTTTTAACTTCGAAAAAATTTAGAGTTAGAAATATAGTTAATCCTATTAGTGTTGATATGTACTGACAGAATCTATTCAAAATGAAGACATTGCTGATATCATTTTGATTGCTCCATTGATGATATAAGGTCGTAAGAGAGAGTAATATAAGTGCATTGCAGATTCCAAACATTAGCATAAAAATGAAAATATACGAAATTTCATTTACATATGGAAAAATGATAATAAGAGATAGAGTAATTAGGGGCGTTAAAAAAAATACTTTTTCCGATTTTGCAAACCAATGAGACTTATAAAATATCATTGTTGAAATATTGGAAATGCCAGCAATGATGAGAATGATTGAAAGCTCTTGTGTTGTAGTGCTTAAGTTTTTTATTAATACTGGAACTTCAAGGGCATTAAATAATCCAAATGTAATCCATAGAATAGAATTTAAGAAAAGAAGTAACTTTGCTTTTAAGGGAACAAATATGTTTTTAATTTCATTCATTTGAAAATATTTAGTTGGGGAGAAATTATTAAAATTATTAATTTTAAGAGATAGGAAAAAAAAAGTTGCAACTAAACTACAATAAAAAGCTGAAATTACACTACTATTTGAACCAAATATACGCCCCATACTCGGAGCAATTGCCAAAACAAGAAAAAAAGCAGTCGTTTGGCATATTTGGACCCATTTGTTTAATATAAGTTTGTCTTCAGCTTTGAAGGTAGTAACATATTTCATGTGAAGACCAACAATGGTAAAAACAAATGTTAGCCCTGCAGTGATAAAGCACCACCTGAAAAATATATTTTGATTTGAGAGCAAAGCCATTCCAAGAAAAAATACAATAAGTAGTTTTAAACCAATGAAGTGTTTTTTTTGGTTAAAATATTTTTCAATGTTTGATGAAATGGTTAAAGAAATGATTGATGAGAATGAAACTAGTGTAAAAAAAATCACACTTTTGCCGTAACTTTGAAATTCATATGCAATATTCACCATTAGGCCAGTGGATAAAAATGTCATTGTCAAATTTAGAAAAAAGTGAGAAAGCAGGTACATGGTGATATTTTGCCAATTTTTAGACATGCTTATATTCCTAACACAATTATGTAACTATTTTTGATATATAAATTATCATTGAGACTAACTCAATTTTTAGGCTTAATAGATTGTAAATTCTTTAATGTTTAAATTAGATTTGTTGCATTAAGATGTCCGATATTTTTTTGGATATAATTAACAAATTGGCTGGGGTGTTGTGTATTGTTGTAAAGAGTTATTGTTTAATCTTCGTGATCTCATGAAAGAGTGTAATGACAAAAAATCCTGTCGTTATTGCTCCAGATGATCTCGCATTTAATGCTCTAGAGAAAATGGAAAAAAGAGAAAAGCAAATTGATATTTTACCGGTTGTAGATTCGAATAACAAATTTTATGGTTTTATCCGTCTTCATGATCTCATGAAAGAAGGCTTTCTATAGATATTTGTCTACCAGGGAGCTTCTTTTCCTCGAATTTCGATTTTTGAAGCTAAGTCTCCGAACTTATCTTTATCAAAACCAGTTGCAAGAGCAACTTTTTGATAACCAGAATTGAGAAGATCTTTGACAATATCTACTCCGTTAATACCTTCACCAAGAGAAGAGTCAATGTATATTGGAGAATCTTTTCTGAAGGTTGAAATATTTGAATAGAATTCTTCTTTATTAGAATAACTTACAAATTCGATTCCTTTTTTCTTAGCTTGTATATCCCACACCATTCTTACTAAAGGATCATCATCAACAAGTATTGTTTTGAGTGTTTTTGAATCATTTGAACAAAAATGTATAGGAATATATGGTATGAGGCCCTTATCAATTAATTTGATGCCTAGTTCTTTGCATGATTCTTGGACATTTTTATTTGAACAGTGACTTGTCGAAAGATATACATTTTGTTTGATGTCCAATTTTTTAACAATATCAATCCCATTAAGTTCACTATTTTTAAAATCGAAATCAACTATTAAAACTATTTCTTCATTTTCAATTCTTTCGAACCAATTAATAAATGATTCTGGTGTTTTAAAGTAGATTATTTTTTCTTTGATTTTTGATTTCCAGACTTCGTGTATTGAGTAATCGTCATCTACAAGCACAATTAGTGAACCTTCATATATATTGATTCTAGAAACAAATGTTTCTGGTGAATCCGATTTAGGTAAAACGATTGTGATCGTCGTTCCCAATTGGATATTTGAATATAAAGAAAGCTCACCTCCAAACTTTTCAACAGTTTCTTTAGCATGGCTTAAGCCAAGTCCATTTCCGTTCTTTTTTCCGATTGATTTCCCTCTTTCAAATATTTTTTCTAGGTTCTCAAAAGGTATTCCTTTACCATTATCTTTTATTATAAGATAAATATTTAAATCATTCGAACTAACACTTACTTCTACATTTATTCCATTTCTTTTTCTTGCTTCAATAGAATTATTTATCAAATTAGATAGTACACGTGAAAGTTGATTTCTATTAATTTTACTAAAACTATTATGTCCATTTTTAGAGATATTAAAATGAATGTCTACATTGTCTAATCTTGAAAATTCAACTCTTTTTTCAGATACAATTGTACTGGCCATTGAGCATATTGAGACTTTTTCAACCTTATTCTTATCATCTTGCATAGATTCTTTTCTATTGTTATATAAGAGTTCATTCGCTAGATCTCGAATCCTATTTATAGCAGAATTAAATACGATTTCGTTAAAACCAGAACCATCTGAAATATTTTTTGCCGCCATATCTAATGCTGCTAGTGGTGAACGAATGTCATGGGCCAATTGAGAAGTTAATTTTGCAACTGCAATTTGTTTTTCTTTTTCTTTTAATTTCTTATTAACATTGTTAATTGTATGAAGTAGATCATAAATTTTTGAAATAATATCTTCTGATTCTTTATAAGACTTTGAAGGCTTATCAACAATGTATTTATTTCCAACTAAATTTATACTATCAATCATTTCAATAACTGATTTAGAAGCAATTGTTTGTTTAGTATGCCAAACTTTTAAAATGTAAGCTAATGCAAAAATAAAAAGTATTGACAAAATCAGCAAATTTGTTTTGTCGAATTCTATTAAAAATTCTTTTGGATTAAAACAATAGAATATCTCAGCTATAATCTCGGAATTATAGTAGACATTAAACTTATTAAGCTCGTAATCACAATATTGCTTTGAATATGCTCTTGAATTATCAGGGGTAGAAAAAATAAGTTCGCCGTTATTTGCAATTACATAAAGAAATTCAGATTTCTTCGTAATGAACGACCTACTTAATATTTGTTGAATCTCATGAATATTTCTAATTTTTATAGGTAATGATAAATTACTTGATACCTCATTTTGGACTATATTTAAATTTTCTTTTAAAAATTGGTATGAAGAATTTCTTAATTGTAAAATATGTAGAGATATAAAGAGGCTTACAACAAATATAGATAAAATAAAAATTTGGGGTATTGGATTTCGTAATATGGTTGAAAAATTAAAAGAATTCATATTAAATTAGATATAGGTATAAAATATGCTTCGCCTGCATACTGGAATCCACTTTTTGGTAGAATTGAATTCATCATCTTACTACTATCAGTGTGTGTTAATATTGGTAAATCAGTTAAAAGAGAAATTGTTTTCATTGTTTCGTAACCAATGTCATTTCCACGATACTCAGGAAGTATTCCAAAATTCATTAGAAAATCATATGTATTATTCATACTGAAAAGGCTAAAACAACCAACCAGTTTTCCATTATACTTTATAGCATAAAATTTCGACCTAGCTGAATGAGAGAGTATTTTCATCTTGTTTGAGAAATAAGAAGTGAAATCTCCATCAAAATTAAAAATGATACCTACACATTTAGAAAAATCCTCGACTGAAATATAACTCTCAATAGAAATCATTTTGTTGTTTTTAATATTATTCTTATCGGTACTATTTTTATAGTAAAAATATTTGTCTGTTCCTAGTTTCAAATTTTTATATTTTTTATCAATTGTGACTATAAAACCTTTAATATTTATTTCATTATAGTGATTATTTATTTCATTTAATATTTTCAAGTTTGGAACTTCAAAATCAAATTTTGAGTCAAAGCATGTATTCCAATAATGATGATCAGGATATGCTGAATCATTAAAAGCAACAAACCTGTCCTGAAAGATTTTACTTTGATAAACTGAGTTCCATATATAATATTCTTCTTTTATAATGTCATTTATTTTCATATTCGTTAATCCTAAATTTATAGAACGGAATTAAGGCAGCTGATTGGAAATTGAAATGAATTTTTTTTATTTTTTTTGAATATAACAAAAAAACGCTTGGATGAAATATTGGAATAAAAGAATAGCTGCTCCCTACAATATTTACTAGTTGGTTTGAAATTATAGTTTTTTTTATCATGTGAGATTCTTCTTCAAAATCTTGTAATAGTTTGTCGAATTTATCTAAAGTCTTTTTCTTAATACTTATTGGATAAGTTGCATCTGATTTGAAATCTCCTAGAAAGTGAGCGGTACTTTCTCCTTCTAAGTATCCTACTAGTATATCAGAATCTTTATTTGTCCACCTATGGATAGATTCAGAAAGGGTTCTGATTTTTATATTTTTGTTCTTCTGAAATTTATGTTTTATAATGTTCCTCTTTATACATTTTTCTTGTCCGATTGATTCAATAATATCAATTTTTAAGTGAATATTTTTAATATCTCTATGTTTGGGAATAAACTTATAATTTATTCCATGTCCGTAGAATCCAGGAGGAACAATTGATTGGGCAATTTTTTCATTGGGAAAGCAGTTGTTTAATATTTGTTTTACTCCAAGCATTGAATAAACTTCTTGCCTAGTGTTGATTGACCTTAAGTTTGAAACATTTAGTGCAATAAAATATGTTTTCGGGAAGAAAATTTTTTCTATATGGTAATGTTCTTTAAGTGTATTGAAATCTTGAATGGGTGGTTTGTAAAAGAATATATCGTCGTAAAAACCCGTTTTAAACTTTTTTATTGCATTGCCTGAATTCTCTTTTTTAATTATGAAAGTCGGAATGAGATTTTCGATATGATAAATTGTCTTTACCTGATCTATTGCTAATTTTAAAATCATTTCATTTAGTGATCTAGAAAAAACTTTATAAGCGCCTAGACCATTTGATGGATCCTTTAAATCCCATATCGAATACCGTACATCAGTTAGTTTTTTCAATAGATTGAAGTCTGGTTTTGTTAATTCAAAAATAAATTTCATTTTAGAAATGATTTTAATTCCTTCTAAATTATTTGTTTTCCCGCTTATAAAATCATTAAATCCTTTAATCTTTGAAAATGCTGTATAGTTTATTGCCTTATTTTTAATTGCATTTTCTAAACTCATTTTTACATATTTCGCTTCTAGAGGTGTTCCGTTATGGAAAGTAGTCTCTTTCAGAGAGAATAAGTATCCATTATTTAGAGGTTCAAATTCTTTGATGATTAATGGAATTGGTTCATTTAACTCATTTAAGGTAAACAATGTTGCGTGAATTTGCACCAGGACACTATAGTCAAATATCTCATTAACAATTGATGGATCTTGTAGAAAAGGTAATTGTGGCATAGGTCTACGATAGACTTGACTTGTATTTGACAGAAGTATATTAGCGTACACAAAAAAAATTGTAATTAGAATATTTTTCATTTTTTTATATAGTAAAAAACCTTTGGTGAAAAAATATAATACTTATTATTGCATTGAGTATGTTTTGAAAATAGCAAGAGGTGTAAGGGTGGATTTTTTACAAGATTATGAGTGGTTCTATGGTGAAAAGTTAATTGTAAAATTAGAAGTACTTTTTGAACGATACAAGGAATTGCAAATTAGAGAACTGAATTCAACAGTATATTATCCATGGATGTGTTTACAAAACAACACAGATAGATATAAATATAACGAGTATTGTTTAGGTCGGTCTATTCCATCTGTTCCAAATTTAGATGTGTTAGGAAGTATTGATTCTTTGTTTAAATCTAATGGTTTATATGGAGTTAATGTTATAAGTGAATATCCATTTTTTATTAAAATTGATGGCACAGCACATTTACTAAGTTATTTGGAGTATGCAAAAAAATTCTTTAGCACAAATCTGCCTCTTATTTGGCGTATTGCTGAAGTTTTAGGGGTTAAGTTAATTCCAGTAATACTAGAAAATAATAAGAGAGTTCGTAAATTTAGCTTTAGTACACATTTAACTAAAGGGGCTATGTATTTTCAGGTTAACAATGTGATAAATGAAGTTAGTTTAGTTGAGTTCTATATTGATTTAGCGCACGAATTAGCACACCAAGTTCTTGCTGTTTATATGTTGGCAGATAGAGTAATTGAATCATCACATACCACTAAGATATTTTCTAGTGCAAGAAATGTTCAACGTGATGCTATTAGGTGTTTTCATGGAATTATTGCGCAATCATATGAATTAATAGTAATCTCGAAACTGTTCGAAATGGATTTTATAAAGAGTGAATCTTTAAAAAAACGATTAGAGCATATTTTAAAAGAAAATAAATTGAAAATGAAAAAAACTATTTCACAGTTTAGAATTTTATGTGAGTTTACAGAGCTAGGGAAAAGAATTTTTGCTGAAATAAGTACATTTATCAATAATATGTAAGGAGGAAGGTATGAGTAATGAAGAACTTTTAAAAGATTTGTTAGAAAAAATTTCAACTAAAGATCAGACTGAAGTTGAGAAACTGTCTATTACAACTATGGGATCATAAGAGATTATGGATAATAACGAGAATAGGGATTTAGTAATTAACAAAAAGATAATATTGTGGGGGTATTTCTTTTCAAATTGCTTTTGTTTTTTATTTCCCCTATACGTTATTATCCTCTCTGAGGCAGGATTCAGTAAAACTAATATTATAGTGTCTCAAAGTGTAACACTTTTTTGTCTAAGTTTTTTAATGCCATTTATTGGAAGGTTATTAGATAAAGATTGCTCAATAAAAATATTGACCTGCAATTTTGTGATTATGTTATTTGCTACATTGCTAATATTGTCAGAAGATTTTAAATCAGAGCTTATATTTATAATACCTATATTGATTCTTACTACAAGTGTAATTGGATTGGTGACAATGAGGACTTTGGAGGGCGTAGTAAGCAGGATAAAAATTAAAAATGCAGTTTTGAATAATTATGTTGTTCAGAATTTATCTATGGCCGTTTCAGCTACCTTAATATATATATTGTCTTTTTCTAACAGAAATACACTCTTAGTATTAGACTTAATTACAACCTTAATATTTACACTTTTTTTGATTTATATAAGTTCATCTAGAGTGAAAAGTATCAGAAAAGATAATGCAAATGAGAGTCTCTTTAGGGAAACATTTTATTATTTTTATAAGCACAAAAGAGAGGTCGTGGGTTTAATATTAATATTTTCTGTTGCATTTTCTCATTTATCCTCTTTTCCGATGTTATATATTGAAAATGGTATAGACCCGAAGCATGCAATGTCGATCCTCCTTTTTGTGAATACGATAACAGTAATAATATTTAGTAGAATTCAAGCAAGGCTATCAATAGATATTCACAAGTTTAAGTATCTTTTCGTTGCAACACTTTTCCTTAGTATTGGACATGTATTAGTTCCTTTTTATTTAAAATCTATATCTGGCATTGCTATTACAACTTTTATCTGGACGATTGGAGAGGCTTTAGTATTTCCGATTTTTACTTTAATTATTCTCGAAAAATTTTCAACATCAAATGGCGGACTAGCGAGTGGGACGAAGGATATGGTTGTTAAGTTATCATTATCACTCGCTCCAATATTTTCCTTCCTTATATTCAAAATTAGCATCATAGATTTTTCATCACTTATGGGCATTTCCCCTATACTTGGATTTGTTTTTGTTGTTTCAGGTCAGAACAAGATTCAAAATGTAAAATTTACTGAAGCAAGATCAATCTGAAAATATCCCAAAAAATATTTGTTATAGATAAATGAATTGACCAAGTTCTTTTAAGAAAAATGCTTGCCTATTATCTTAATTCTTTTTTTTGCTTATACATATTTGTAATCATATGATGTGGAAGTATTTCTTAAATCGTAACACATTGGATTATTGAAATCTTTGACGTTCCTTTGCATCATAAAATATCAAGAAAGGAAAAAGCTTACTATAACTTGTAATCTTCAAGTAGTTTTGAAAGAGAAACACCACCTTCTAAATATTGTTTGAATAATAAAATTTCAAGCGTCTTAATTTGCTGAATATCAAGTTTGTTTTCAAAAATATAATTTTGAAAATCTCTGTCTAAAGGTAACTGAACCTCCAAAAAGATTTTTCTCAAATATTCAGATTTTAAATTCACATCAATTCCAAGCTCATTTAGTTTGCTTATGAGCTCCTGATATTCTTCAATTTTGAGAAATACTTGCTGATTGACAAGCTCAGATATTATTTTAGAAATAACATCAATATTGATCATAGAAACCGAATCTGTATATTTTTGAAATAACTCTCTTACCTTAAAACGTTTCAACTGAGTGGCACCTTGTTGTAGGCTATTTAAATTGTAATCTCTTATCATTTCAATTTTACGACTTAAATCCGAAGGAATATCTTTTGGAATATCAAGACCAATAGTTCTTACTAAAAACAAATCTTTTGGTGTGATCGGTCTTTCTCCATAAAGAATCTGACGGATTGATAGGGGAGGTATATCAACTTTAGCAACCAATTCCTTCACTGAAATATTTTGAAGCTTCATTTGCTCAATAAGTTCTTTTCGGTAAAATTCATTTTCAAGACTAAGAGAATTTCCACCATTGATAATAATATCTAAATAGTCACCAATAACTTTTTGATGAAGGGTTTGAGATTTCGCTGAAATCATTTCTTCAAAGATCTTTTCCCCATCAAAAGTAAAATTTACGAATTCATCTTGTCGATGCGGAAATTGATTGAAAAGTTCAAGTGCCAACTCTTTGCTTAAAGGCATATTCCCCTGAAAAGTTGAAACAAAATCATGAGAGTCAAGCTCCATGATTTTAGCAAATTTTACTAAACTTTGATTCATGTAAAAGGGTTGGTTTGGAAAAAGAACATCTTTAATAAAATTGATGAAATATTTATGATTTTGGGTTTCTTCATTACTAAATGAAGACATGACTTTTGGTGGGAACCTGAACCACTGACGTATCCTATGGTAACGGGGTTTTAAAGACTTAATACCAAGACCTTTTCTTGCTATGGCCGGGAGTGCTTTTTTAATCTTATATAATTTGTTTTTTTCACCTGCTATTCTTTCATATATATCAAAACTTAAATATTCATCATCTGGTATTTGATGAACATTAAATCCTCTACGATTCAGCAAATCAGCTAGCTTTTGATTTTCAGAACCCGTAATCCCAAGCACTTTTTCAATAATGGGATTAATCTTAAGAACTCTATTGTTGTTTTCTGTACTATATTGCATAAGCAGAAATAATAATTTCCCAGGAAAATAGATCTCAAGTAAATGCGCTAAACTTACTGGAGAATAGAGCTTTGACCTCTCTTCATCTGTTAAAGAAAGAGCATTTTGTTTTTGAATCAGTATTCCATTCGAGATATCTTTTTTTGCCCTCTCTAGTGTTTGTCTAAACAATAACTCAATTTGCTTTCTGATTGTTGCTTTAAGCGAATACAGGCCCTTGTTCACACCATTGAGGAAAGTTCTAATTCTATTGTCCTTAATATATTGATCACTTTCTATAACGTTTCTGATACTTCTGTTGACGATCGCTGGATCTAGAGAAAGTAAATGATGATGGTGTTTAGAAAAGTTAATTTCATCATTAATTTTTTTATTTTCAATTAAATATTTCAGCAAACCATAAACATTTGATATGGCATTTGCGTGTAGAGTTTCATGAAGTTTATCCAATTTGAACATGTCATTGAATATATCAGCTAGACGTGAGTTGAGTTTGAACCTAAATTCGTCTTTTCTCTGCAAATGTTTAACTGTATCGTCAATTTCCTTAAGCAATTGGACTTCTTCTTTATGAATTAATCTTTTAAGCTTAAGATCTTTTTGCCGTCTCTTGAGATGAATTTTTTCTTTTTGACTTATTTCTTCTTTTACAGGCCCAGAAGTAGAAAAAAAATATTGGGATGTCTTTAATGCAGAGGTGCAAAATATTGCCTCATAAGGAGGAAGAAACATTTTGTTTTGACCATCATTTTCAATCAGGTTCAGCTGTGGAGTCAATCTCATATAAGCATCCAAAATGAGTTGAGCTTCATCTGTAAAATAGGTAAGTGCACTATCTAAGATAAATCGAGAGGAAACAAGATAAGTATCTAGATTGTATTCATTCATGATAATGGTTTCTTCATTCAATTGAGCTTCAGTTAGAGAATTTTTAAACAGATATGCTTTCTTGCTAATACTAAAATCAAACTGACTTGATTGCACAACTATATTTTTAACTACCACTTCTTCATTTTTAATAAGTAATTCTATCATCTTCTTTGCGTAGAGTTTGTATTTCTCGACTAGAATATGATATCTTTGAACTGCACTCGCTGAAATATATGCAATATCAGAGTTGCTAAAGATGGTCTCTTTTTCTACAAAATAATCAGTATATATCTTTTGCAGATAACTGAAATTAATTTCAATTTTTTGTCCAACATTTTCAACCTGAAATAACCTTTGACCAGGATAATTCATATAAGACACAAGAAGATTCAAAAAATCTAAATATTCTACAGAAGCAAATTTTTTTAAAAAATCTCTCTGTGTATATTTATAGAGCCTCTCTTTATTTTCAGCCGTCAGATAATTTTGATAGGCCTTTCTTAGCATTTCTTTATAAAGATAGGAAAGAAGAATTGATGGCATTTCAATTATATCTTTTATACCCTCAAATACGATTGGATTTAAAATGTTTCCAGATTCCAATTCAGTAATCATTTTTGAAAAACGCAAATGAGGAGGATGATCACCTAACGATAAAATATCTAAGTATTTCAACTTTAGACGTTCTATGTCGCCAACAAGAGTCTTTACACCTTGTGTACTCGCAGATTGATTTTCCGCTTTATTTATTAATGCTAGAAAAATATTCGACTTATCTTTCTTTATTTCTTCAAGTTCAGAAGTCGAAAAAAGATTTTTTACAATTCTAGCAATTTTGATAAAATTTCGAGGGGAATTTTCATCAACAAGATCGCGAAGCATAATTTTATCGATTTTTTCACTTAAATTTTCAACATCACTCTTTCGATGTTTTTTATCTTCACTTTGTTCTTTTAAAAGTTGGGTGACTTTCCTTTCTGTCTGACTTGACCAAGAATATTTTATGAGAACATCTAATTTCTGATTGATCATTAAGTGAAAATGTTCATTTTCACTTGTAATTCTTTCCATATTTTTCATACATTTGATTTGTGTGAATAGATTCATCCCCGCAAAACAAATAGGCATGTATAACATAGCTGTCACTAAACTTAAAAAGTGTCTCATTAAAATCTCCGGGTAATGTTCTGTCTTAGCTTAAAGAGAATTAAATATTCAAGGGAAAAATTAATCAGATTAAATCCAAGAAAAAAAATACAACTCAGATCTAAATAAACTATTTTTAATTATTATGTGTAAAAAGATTTAGACAATTATGAATGACCTTTTTTGGTAGAGATGGCCGCTGTATACCTAAACTTTGAAAAAGTTCTTCAAACTGTATTGGAATCACTCTAATGGACTTTTCGCTTATTAAAATGAGTTCAATCTTTAAATCAGGTCTAAATATACTGTTTATGTATCTTCTCAAAAAATACATAAGATCTATTTTTTTTGATGGTTGTAGATTCAAAAAAAAATGAGGGTTTTTCTTGTCAGGATTGAGAAAGAGCTCTTTTTTTTCAATATCAAGAGTTTTAAGTGTCTCACTAAAATTGGAAAATTTTAAAGCTACTTCCTTAATTTCATAATTGTTAAATTCACTTTCAGGTTTGATCTTAAAATTTGAAATGACAGCAACTCTTGCATTTAGTGAAAAAAATGAAAGATTAAAATTTTTGTCCAAAGATTTAACTCTAAGAAGAGTGTGATTTAATACCTTTAAAACATGAACTTTTACAAATTTTCTTTTTCTTGAAATAGGATTATTTTCCTCCATTGTTAAACTGTCAATAATCTTCCGTTTAACAACTTCTTGAGCATATGTTAAATCTGAAGACATGGCCTTTTTTAAGGCATTTTTCTTCGTAAGTCCAACCACGTAAACCATTTTGTCATATTCATCAATAGAAACGTCAATTTCAGAATAATATAAACTTGAATTTTCCCCATTTAATGGAAGGGCCTTAACTTCTGCAAAGGTACAAAAAGTAAGAAAAACAAAAGAAATAATTTTCATCACTTGCCTAGATAAAATTTGTATTTGATGTACATGTAAACAAAATATATGGCAAACAGGATTTAAACAAAATCTATACAAGAATATGTTTTTTTCGAAATATGATAAACTTTACAATTATAAGAAATCCAAAAATAATTAAAAGGGGAAGGTTTCCCATTTTTTGAAAAAAAGTTTTTTCCATGACTTTTTTAGTATTTAACTCTATGTCTAAAAAATCTCTCTGATACACTCCAAGATATTGAGACTGTCCTCCGTCAGGATAGAGAACAGAAGTTACACCAGTATTTGTCATCCTCACTACAGGCCGCCCAAACTCAAGTGCCCTCCAATGTGAGAGAAATTGATGTTGCCAAGGTTCTGAACTATCTCCGTACCAAGAATCATTGGTAAGATTCACAATAAAATGAGCTTGCTTATCAGTTGAGTTTAAATATTTTCTAATAAAATTTTGGAAAAGAATTTCATAGCATATTGCGGCAGTAAAGAGATGACCTTTTTTAGTTTCAAAAAGAGTAAAGTTTTTTCCCCTCGCAAAATAGGAAATATTTTGAATATACTGGCCAACTTCTTCATTAAGGTCGCCAAACGGTAATGTTTCTCCAAAAGGAATAAGTTCTATCTTATGATAAAAACTTTCAAGATATGCAGAATCTTCTTTCTTTTTAAAAAGAAAAGTTGCATTCCACTCACTTTCAAATAAGTCATTTGGTGCTTTATCAGGAACATGATCGTAGCCACCAATAAATAAATCGGCATCTGTTTGAGAGACAATCTGATGAAATATTGGTGGAATATAATTTTTAGAATTCAGCATTTGACCATGTTCAAGTGATATTGGAAATGCCGTTTCTGGCCAGATAATGAGGTCTAAGTTAAGTTTAGATGGCATCATGCTTAGTGAGTGATAAGCATTCAAGACTTTACTCATTGAAGTTTCACCACCTTTTCGACTATCAACTTTTACAAAATTTCCTATATTGGCCTGAACCATTCTAATATTGAGTTTTTGATCACTGGCCCATTTGAGTGGGAATAGAAAACAGGCAACAAGACTAAGAGTTAAAGGAAGAGAAGAATATAAAAGAATATTTTTATTACTTTTCCATATGTCCTGAATTTGTGAAAAGTAGAAAGAGAATAGATAGGTAATAAAAGAAAAAAAACTTACTCCAAAGAGCGGGGCAAGTCCTACATAGGGTGCTAAGTTTAACCACGTATGTCCTAAATGAGTCGGAAATTGTTGTGGAAAATACATTTCAAAAAGAGTTAGTCCGATTGCATCTATTAGGGGAGAAGGTGAGATATTAATTTTTCGTACAATTAAGTGTCTAATTATAAAAAAGCCCGGCCATTGGGGAATAATACCAATACAAAAAACAGGGCCTAAAAAATAGTTAAAGGGTATAGCAATTCCTCCAAACTCAAAGAGTGTATATGGTATCCAATAATAGCCAACTTGATATATAGTTAACGAAAAGACGTAAAGTTTTAGTAGAAGTATAGAAAATCTTTTTTCACCGTTTAAACTTAAATACAGACAAAAGACTCCAATTGGAGCAAAGATAAAATTTGTAGGAAGTATTAGATGTGGAAAGCCCATGGAGTAAAGGATTCCTCCGATGATGACTAAAAGAATATCTATATATTTGAATTTATACACCGACCTATTTTAGTTGGCCTTTTACTACTTGGCCATCAAGATTACTAAATTAATGCATACTGTAAAATAAAGTAATTTTGTCATAGTGAGTGATTCTTATGACAATTTAAGCTAAGATGGGCCGTGGGAGAAGAATATGGATATTGAAGAATTAAATAACGTCAAATATTTACATAAATATCGTAAAATGAAACGCTGTCCATCATGTAATTCTCCTTTTATTGATGATGATAAATGTGATTCTTGTGGAAAAATATTCAAATCAGATGAACTACGTGTAGGGTCTCCTTTTGGTGAAAAATCAATATATGGCAAAGGTGAAAAACTTAGAGGAGAAGAGCTTAAAAAATTTTTAGTCATGCGACTTGGACATATTGTAAGTTATTTAAACAGTAAAAAACGTGCAGACGAAAATCAGTTTAGAATTGAAATTGACGACATTTTGATTGAATTAGTGAGATTAAGGGTAAAACAGAGAATTATTGAATTTGTTTTGCATAAAACACCTGGTAAATGGAGCGAATATAGTAGGGAAACATTTCAATTTCTTGAGATACACCATAAGGGTTTTTTTATGAAATTTTGGGAAATGAGATTTTTTAATAACACTCTTTCGACGAAGTTTTTTGTTTTTTTACTTGCTGAAGTTTTAATTCTATATGGTCTCTATGCGTTTATGCACATTAAGTAGATGAGTATCACGTTTTTTAGTTTGAGAATATGTACCTCAACCAATTGCGAGTATATTATGAAAGATAAAAAATTGGACCAAATTATAAAAGAAAAAACAGACAACAGTTTAGAAATTGCACTTGAAGAAAACATAAGTTTAGCCGATATTGCAAGCAATGTGTTATCAAGTGATAGATTTAGGAAGTTTGAAAAAGTTAGAGTCATACTACCAAATGAAATCATACAAGGAAAAAAAATTGGAACATACGATGATGTCCCTTATACTCAAGTCACGGATGCTAGAGACTTCGTTATAAATAGTCTGCTGGATTCTTATGAAGGTGGCCGTATGCCGTTTATGAGTAGCACTGAAAAGGAAGAAACTAGAGCTATCTTAACAGGAGATAAAATTCCGTGGAATACTGTTATTTTTGGAAAAGACCACAATTCTCCTTTAGGTCTTATGGTTTTAGGTGAAGTTAACATGCAAGATGGCCCCCGAAAATTAATCGCCTGGATTTGGGCGGCTCGTGAAATAAATAAATCATTAAAAGGACAATTCCGAAACTCAGTTTTAAGTATGTTGCAAAAAAATATTAACAACGATATTGTTGCGGCAATACATTTGCGTAATATTAAATCGCTGAAATTTTTTCATAAACTCGGTTTTAGACCTATATCAATCGTTAAAAATAAGTGAAGAAAAGCATGTATAAACTTGGCTTTTCGCTTCTTTTTTATTCTGTCTTTTTTCGTGCAGTTAAGAAACTTTAGTGGATAACGGACGCTTGGGCCATGGCCAGTTTTTTGAACGATAGTATTGGTCTTTTCTATTAGGGACTGAACTTTTTTTTGCATATAAATCCTCCTAGTTGAAGAACTTATCGCAAAATGTCTATTAAATTATGATAAGTGTCAGTGACCCAACTTACTTCCAAGCTAAACAATTATATATGAGTTTCACAATTGAAAAAGTAATTATTTTTAGACTATTGAATCTAATATTTTAAAATGAAACATACATAACATATATCCACAGATAATGATTATATTGAAAGTATTAATGTTAGTTTTCGAGAGTAATGAAATCACATTTAAATAAGTAAATTATCAGTGATCACTAATTTTATTATAAAATAATTAAATCGCGCTCTCAATTTCCTTCGTTTCTTTTTCCCTATTATCTTTTTTTAAAAAGATAATACTACCTGGCCCGCGTGAACGCTTATTGAATTTTTCAGTGGCCAGTTGCCGCTTTTTCAACTCCTCTCCTTCAAAATAAGTCTGAGAAAATCGAAGAGCACTAGCAACGTCTAAACGCCCATTCGAAGCACTCTTTCCAATTAAACCAGGCTCTACTTTTGCAGAGGAACGTATAATATCCTTAAGTTGTTTTGCTGTTGCTTGTGGATAGTTGGCCTTTATAAGTGCCGCAACTCCTGTCACAAAGGCCGTGGCCTGACTGGTCCCTGTAAGTGTACCTGAACGATTTCCTACAAGAGAAGAATTTATACTGTCTCCAGGGGCAGAAAGATCAACACTTTTTTGGCCATAATTTGAGGCCTTAATAAGTTTAAGACTTTGATTATGCGCAGATACAGAGATAATATTATCAAGTCCATAACTGGCAGGATAATAGTGATCACTTTCCTTATCAATGTTAGATTCCTCATTTCCTGCGGCCGCTACAATCAAGATCCCTTTTTGCCGAGCTCTGGCCAGAACTTCTAACTCTTCTTGACTTCCTTGAGGGCCTCCACCCGAGTAATTGATGATATCAACATCATTATTTACAGCGTAATTGAGCGCTTTAATAGTAGCGTCTAAACTCTGTTTTCCACTGGCCATCGGATTATAATATTTGAGTGGAAGCAGCTTAACATCTGGAAAAATACTTTTGATAATACCTGAAACATGAGTTCCGTGCCCATGGGTATCTTTTGGTTCATCAGATGTTACAATCTGACCACTTTTATTCAATTGCGAAAAATCCTTTCCATAATTTCTGACAGAAATAATGCCTGATTTAACGACAATGTTATTCTTTAGATGGTCCTGTTCAATATCAACACCTGTATCAATAACGGCAACCACAACTTGGTGCCCCTTGTTGTGGAAAAGCTTCCAACCTTCTAGCAAATTAATGTGTGAATTTGTAGGACCGTATAGTCCCCAGTTTAAATATTTTTTCGGAAGATCATTTTTTGAATAAGAGGGTGAAAGGTCCACAGACGTATTGAAATCATCTATGGCCTTCCGCAAATCAACTTCAGGGGCCCGTTGCAGGGTTTGCTGGTTTTTAGGGACAAAGGCCTGAACTGAGGCAACACTCAAAAAAAGAAAAATGGCAATTTCTAGTTTCTTAGCGATAGGGGTCGTGATTTTTAATCTCATGTTTTACCCAGTTCCTAGTATAGAGGTTGTAATAGCAATTGCGACATGAATTGGAAGGCCAATTCTTTGCCTCTTTTTCTATCAGCAAGTTGGATGCCAAAAGTAACTCCTACAGGGTGGCCGTGATTTCATGGTCTTATATTTTTGTCTTGTATAAGGTTTGAACATTTTAGAGACTAGTGTCAAATAGATAAACGGCCAGAGCGATAACTATTTAACTTTACATGGATAAGTGACGTTTTGCCCACTATCAAGTGGGACCAAAGTCGGAATATATTGAAAAACCGTCAAATCTTTTGGCGGCCATTTTGCTTATCTGTTTGACGGTCAACGTTTTGAAACCAGTCCAGGAGGGATAAATGACAAAACGAGTTTTCTATCTATTCTTGTTAATAGGCCAGATTAATGAATCTATCGGTGCGACTAATGAAATCTTGAAACCAACTCAGGACACTAAAATGATTGAGGTTGTTGAGGAAGAAAAAGAATTCTACCTCATTAAACAACCTGTAAATGATATTGATGAACTAGAACGTTATTCTCTATCTGAATTAGTAGATGATATTTATAAAGATTAAGTCTACTGTCCAACGTATCTTTGAATCTGACTTTCTTCTCTTTCTTTCTCTTCAGCATGAGTGATACAAAGAATAGTCCAGGGTTGGTTTTTCAACCTTTTTTCTCCAATACTCTCTCCACACTCTTCACAATGTCCAAATTCACCTTCTTCAATCCTCATCAGGGCCTCTTCAATGGCCCTTAATTTCATCATTTCCCGATGACGTAAATTAAATGTGACTTGCTGTGAAATGACACTAGCTGCTAGATCAGCTTCATCTGGTAAATCCTCTTGGGCCACAAATAAGTCATCCTTGTGCTTAAATTGATCACCATTGAGAATCCTCATCTTGTGTTGGAGGAGCAACTCCTTGTACTCATTTAACTTTTTATCGTCCATAAAGACCTCCTTAACAGATCTATTCTACACTGCAGAAAAGTTTGAGCACAAGAAAAAAATCAAGTGCCCTTGACAGCAGAAGTACAGTATCGAGATTTTCTCAGAATATTTTAATAAAAAGACAGACAAATTTTCTTTAAGAGTTTATTAGGGTTATATTTTCCTCTGTGGTAGTTGATTATTTAAGTCTTGCTGGCGAGATGATTGTTGTTAAATATAAAATCTCATACCACTTGGATAGTGAGAGATTTTGAGGCAGATCTAAAAATGATTACTCTAGATTTTTTTCTTCATCAAAACCTGAAACTTTATCTGAGCCTAACTTTTTAGAAAGTTCTCGCCAAGATCGTCCCTCACGATTTTCCCTCGTTTTTTGAAATTTAGTCACTGCTCTATTATGGTCTTTATATGTTTTTGAAAAAATATGTGTACCGTCATTTTGACTCACAAAATATAAAAATTCATGATCCTTAGGATTAAGAACCGCCTCAATTGCATCCAGACCTGGATTTGAAATAGGTCCCTTAGGGAGTCCGCTTATTTTGTAAGTATTGTATTCAGTTTTTTGAAGTAGATCATTTTTAGTTAAGTTACCCTTATACCTGTGCCATATTCCATATATTGTAGTTGGATCAGACTGAAGCCTCATTCGTTTTTTAAGTCTATTATGAAAAACACCTGCAATTAATGACCTTTCCCACGGAGCTCCGGTTTCCTTTTCAACAATTGAAGCTAAAGTAATCACCTGAAACTTATTCAATGATAATATTGAAAAATCTAAATTCTTGGTTTTATCAAAAAAGTGATCAATCATTGTGCCTATAACTATCTTTGCATGAGTATTTTCTTCAAATTGATACGTATCAGGGTACAAAAAACCTTCTACAGAAGGGCCTTCAATAGAATATTTTGCTAAAACTTGTGGGTCTTTGCAGAAACTTACAAAATCTTTCTTCGATGTTATCCTGTTTGACTCTAGAATATCTCCAATTTGATACATATTTTGGCCTTCTGGAATCGTGATCAAGTTTCCAATTGATGTCCCTTTCGTTAAAATCCTAACGACATCGATCATATTTGATCCTGTTTTGATCTTAAATTTCCCGGTTTTAAAAGAGGTCATAATGCCATTAAACTGAGCATATCGATGAAAGATCTTAGTACTCGAGATTAGATTTTGCTGGCCTAGTCTGTAATTGATTCGACCAAATGTTTCCCCTTTTTCTACTTCGAACACAATGTCTGGCCCATTATAAGACCAAACCTGTATCTTGTAATAGATTTGAAAAGATGCTAATAACACGCCCAAAATTGGAGCAATCACTAAAAATAACAGTAATCTAAATTTCGTCATATCTTATTTTACCTTCTGTATTCCCATCGCCACAAGTCAAAAAATAGCTACGCAGATACATGTCGGGGTTTTTCTGAGCTCTCGCTAATAATATTTACTAGGATCCTTTGGTTTAACCAAGTTTTAAATTGAGCGGAGGGTTTCAGCAGTTGAATAAAAACCTATTCAGATCTCTCGAAAAAAATGATTATAATTGAGAATCGAATTTTGAGAGGAAACAGTACCTTGTAATCGCTCTTATTTTTGGAGAGACTTTCAAAAAACTGAAATTGATTTGTAGTAGCAAAGTCTTTTGAAATCGTTTTATTAATTGGCCAAACTTTAATTCTAAAGTGTTAGCTAACTTAATTTTGACATTTGATGAAATCTTCAAGGATCACTGTCGCGGCCATCTCATCTATTCTTTTAAGATCAATCTTAAAGTTAAAAGCAGCTGAGTTTTTCATTCTCTCTTGGGCCTCAAATGAAGAAAGAGATTCGTTTTGAGTCTCAATAGGTATATTTATTTTTCCTTTAAGAAGATTGATGAAATTTGTTACTTTTTGGGACATTTTTGTTTCTTTACCATCTAAAAATAAGGGAAGACCTACAACGACAAGATCAATACACTCGTCTTCCACAATTTTAACAATATCCAAACAGAGTTTTAAATCATCCGTATATTTAAGTCTACCAAACGGAACCGGAAATGGATCTCGTCCAAAAGTTATTTGAGCTAGGCCGGTTATTTTCGTCCCGTAGTCAATTGCCATGATGTTTTTATTTTTTAAGTTTTCTGACATTTGTTGTTTATAATAGAGACACATCAAAACGGTCAAGATTATATTATATTTGCTCACCTGAATTGATTATGAAATAAATTCTTTTTAATATTTGAGGGTGAAAATTTTATCAATATTTTTAATATGTTTTAAAATTTTGGCCCTAGATTACTCATTGATGGAAGACAGCGATTTTCAATACCTCGAGCTGACTGGACCAATTGGTTTAAATCGTTCAGGAGGATTACAAGACGAATCTGAAATTCTCAATACTATTATTGATTATCTTGATGTTGGTAGAGGTCTTATTATTAAATTAGATTCTTTAGGTGGATATCTGTCTCAGTATAGCGCTATGAAAGATTTTATCGACCACGCAAGACAAATCAAAAGTGAAAATGTCTTCACAGTTATAGAAAAAAATAAAAAATGTGCCTCGATGTGTGTGGTCTTTTTTCTACTTTCACCTAAGCGTATTATTCATTCAAGTGCTAGAATTGGACTACATGCTGTAAGTTTGAATGGTATGCCAATTTCCATAATTACTAGGAAATATCTAGATTGGTTAAATGAACTTGGAGTTGAAAATCAATGGATTGAGGAGAATAGTAGCATATTTAAGAGTTTTGAAATTCATTGGTATTCTCCAAATATGTTAATACATGAAAAAAGTGGAATTGTAACAGAAGATCAAATTCTTTAGATTTCAACTCTAGTCAAATAATTTTTCAAACGATTGTGACTTCCGCAAAAAATGTGTGGCAAGACATGGACGTACAACTGAAACTGAGTTTACAATAATATTAGGAACTTAAAATAAATAAGTGTGATTGGTTAGTTGTAACATCATTAAAATGCTTAAATATATCCAGGGATTGAAGGAAAGTATGCTTGGAAATAAAGGTGTCTCAATATTTATGGCCATTGCTCTACTTGGGCTTGTAGGGACGACAGGATGGATTCTTATGCAACAAGTTGACAAAAGACATCTACTCATTGATTTGGCCCGAGAAGAAGTCATAAAAAGTGAGGATATGGATGGCATATTAGACTTTGGAGCATATTTAGTTTCAAACAACTTTATTGCCTGTAGATCACTTAAGTTTTCAGATACTAATAGAAATTGTAAGTGGGCCGGAAACCACCACTCAGAAGTACCTGCTATAACTGGTTATACAACTCCAGTTAATGTTGATCCCAGTGAAATGGGGCTTGTACAGATTAACCTTGTCGATGAAACTGAATTAGATGGATTTGATGCTTTAAGTAATTTGAACGATCAATTGGCCTACAAAATTACTATGGAATTTGGGGCCGCAGCAGGAGTTGAATCAAAAACAGTGATTGGCTATCTTGTTTTTGGACTTCAAAATCCTTTTGGGGGAGAAGGAGATGTTCAGATTGCACGAAATTATAATTACACTGAAATGGTCAATCAAGATTTTGATGTTTTGACTATAACAGGCATTATTCCTATCCCTAGAGAAGATGATCCAACTAAGTATAATCGAGATTTTCGTACAAAACGTATGCAACGACCGATTGCAATTCCTAATATCACTGTTGAAACAGGTATTTGTACAGAATCATGCTCCACCGGGATTATGGATTCAAGTGAAGTTAATGAGTGCCGAAAACCAGGTTCTACAGATAATGCAAAAGGGAGAGTAACCTTTCATGTTACAAATTTAGGTCCAGGTATATTATATAATTTAGAATTATATCGAAAAGTTATTTATGATCCAACACTATTTGGAAATACAACCACCGAGACAATTCCTCCGCCTTTAGAAGGAAAGTTTTCTGTGTTTGAAGAAGCAATTACTGATGGCGAGGTGATTCTGCAAAAGGGATATTTGTTACCCTCTCAAAGTTTTACAATTGTTGATGATAATTTTGATTGTTCTTCAATCATGTCTCTTTTAGAAGAAATAAATACGGCAAATATCTTAGCTGGAGATCTGGCCGGAATGGGTACATTTTCAACAAATACTAACGATCAAAGTACAACTCAATATGAAAATGTAGGAATTGTTAAATACGCTTTAGAGTTATCTCCTTTTGCTTTATCTCACGTTCAGCCTGATTCAAGTATTATTCCCTTTTTGGGGACTTTTGATCCGAAAACTAACACTATGACTCCTGGAGTTTATAACCCATATGATTTCCAACCACCAGACAATATCGTTTCTGCTAATTCAATAATTGAACCTGCTAGAATATCTGAACCGAAATTAAAATTTGAAAATGGCACTCCTAAATTGCAAGTACAAGGTACAACATTTACTGAAGCAAGAATGATTACCATACATTGAATTAGGAAAATTATGAATGTATTGAAGAAAATTTTAAATACAAAAAATGGAGTGAGTTTAGTTGAAGTTCTTATAACTTCTTCAATGATTGGTATTGCTTTAGTTGGAATCAGAACTTTACAAGACAGATCTGTAATTGAAATAAAAAAATCAAGGTCAGGTAGTGGATTTTTTAAAGCACTTACAGAAATAAATTTAATCGACGCTGAGCCAAGAGATGTCGTTGACGAACTTGTGAAATATATGGGCCGTAACGTTTCAGACCCAGAAGACCTCTCAAAACGTGATAGAGGAATTTGTGCGATGATGACTCCGGCGACAGCTGCATTGAAAAATCCGGCACATGGGCCAGATCAAGTTTTTATGAACTTACCAAAAAGTTCTCAAAATCCAACTGCACTTAAAACTTTAGTTAATGAATATCTCGCTTCAGAAAACCTTTTTGATCAACTGACAACAAGTACAGAATGCGCTGATGGAATACATGCATATCACTATTGTTTTGAACCTAAAATTCCAAGTGTTCCAACGGAAGAAATCACCCAGGAAGACATAGACAATTTAACGGCCAAATCTATCGTTTTCTATTTAAAAATTATTCCCTATAAGGCCGTGAAATCCACTGGTAAAATTGACTATCAACCCTTAGATATTTCAATAGTAAACCAACTAAATGTCAAAGAAGTTTTTTTTCGAATTGTTTTAAATAAATTTTTTTATTCCACTACTCGAAAAATTAACAGTACAACTGGAAAAGTGACCTTTGAGGCCGGAACTGATAGGCTAAATAAAAAATTCACAAATTATTTTTGGGCCGGAAGGTTGGGTTGGTGCTCTTCCACTGGTTTAGATTTAAATGGGGACAGTCAACCAGATCCATTAAGACTGATATTGGCCGGGGACGGAAATTCAGATCCCTTTGCACACTCTGTCTATAACGTTAGTTCAGTTTCTCCTGTTCACAGTTATAATCCTGGCTCAAGTGTTGAAATTTCCTTTGATAAATTAACTGCTACATCTACTCAGTACGTTGATAGCTCACAGATTAATATTGTTTCCAACGCAGCTGAACAAGTCGCCCTTAGTTGCCAAGAAAAAATGTTCACTTGTAGACATCGAAATGATTCACAACGAATCTATCGATCTTCACAATTAAACATTTCACTGTATCCACCAAACGAGACAGATTTTGATAAAGAACTATTTATGAATCTTGAAGTAAGAGGAAGTTCTGGATCAGGTCCAAATATCCTGACGCCTGCCAATACAACTTTAAGTTATTCAGATGCTTCAAATGTTTCATTCACATTACCTTTTGATAAAACATTCAATTTTAAAATGAATGATCCCGGAAATTCAACTTCAAACAATACTATGTGTAGAGCGATTTGTGATCATGCAACTACATCTGATTATAAAGCTTACGTAAGAATATTTGATAAACCCACTAGTAACTTTCTTTTTGAGCTGGGAGATACTGATCCTTCTTACAAAGATAATTTTGTGACTTGTAATGCTTGTTACAAGAAAAATTGTGCCGGAATCGGGCTGCAAACGATCGGACCTTTGGAAGATGCAAATATTTTAAACTCATACGGAATTCCTGACGAACCAATGGATGCAACAATTCCTGAGTGTGCTGTTGATTTCTATGTAACTACTAAACCTGGTCAAGACAAACTCATAATTAATGAAGTAATTGATTTTGAAACTCAAATTGAAAACCCAAATATTACTAAAATGCAAGTTTGGGATGCTAGTGTTCCGGGAAATGTTCCCAATATTCCACCTTCTTATAATCCACCAAATAGCTATAATACAAAGGCCAAGTGTATTGCTGGTGTATATAACAGATCAGGAGGTATTTTAGAAGATATCAAGTTTTATTTGAAAGATTGCAGTGAAACAAAAGCAGTATTGTGTTTTAGATCAGGTAAATTTGATTTTGTTAAGAGTGTTTCGATAGATGCTTCAGATAATGTCACCAGAACTATTGATCAAAATATAACTTTTGCAGATGCTTTCCAACGTTGTTACGAGTCTGGCACCGAGTTTGTTAAAAAAGATGGATTTCATAAGTTTATAGATCCGAATGCTACTGATCCATTGGGGGGAGGAGCGAATCCTCCTGATGCTGATACTATTATCGTAGATCTCAATAATAATTTTACATATGCAGGCAATGCTAATTACTTCAAAATTCCTAATCTCGGTAGACAAGGAATTTTCATCGGGCCAGATGCCTTTATGGAAAATAGAAATTTGGGAGATTTTTATGCTGTTTTAAAATCTAAAGTAAATGGTACATCAATGGAAGATGTAGAATTTTGGCTTCCCTATGTTTTAAAACAACAAAAAGTAGCAGACGCACAAAAAGAAATTGTTCATGCGATCCCAATAATTCAAGGTAAAGATTCCAAACATAAATATCTGTTTGGTTTTTCAACCAATGGTGCTTCTAGTTTTAAAAATTATCACAACCATACTCCCCCAACAATATATAGTTCAAATATTCCTGAAGGAAATGTCTTTTTTGGAATTTTATATAATGGAACTCAATACAGGGGGGTTGATCTAATTAATTCTTCACATCCACAACTTACAACCCTGACATTACCTGTGTTATGTTGGGATAGTACTAATGAAGTTTTTAAAATTACGCCAAACTTGGTTTTAAGAGCAAATGCGCAGAGTGCGTGTAATGCCCTAGGAGCTGGACATCAGTATATTATCCCAACAACCGGGCTAGGGTGGGCACATGCGATGTTACTCGTTATGAATAACCATACTCATTATCCACACCCTGATCCAGGAGCAGCAAATCCATATAAAGCTGTATGGATTAATTTAGCACTAAAAGGAGATGATCCTACAGGAATAAATTTCAACGATGCGAATAGAGCACTTATTGGAAAACAGCGCGTATATAATCTCATACCTGGTGAGTTATTTCCGAATGTGGCAACACCTCCGTCGGGGACATGTTTAACCGGAGGCCCAGGAACTGAGGCCTTCAAACAGTATTATATTTGTGCAAACTTTGATATGAATGGAGTTTTGTCACTTAGTACAAAGAAAACAAATGTTGGTTTCTCTTCAGAACTTGTCGCCACTTCATTTTGTAATGGAAGCACAGATCAAGATGGCAATCTTACTGGTGTCTCCCCAACAAACAGTGTCGCGTTGAATGTTTCTAACCATATCAATTATATTGCAACGGACTCAATCTATAATGATTTTGTAAATTTCGCTAGTAATACAGGAGCAGCACCAAATTGTTATCAATTTAAAACATATTGATATTAGCTTGAAGGAAAAATGAATGAATAACAAAGGCGTTACCCTACTTGAAATGACGATAACGACAGCACTCGTGGGTATTGTCATGTTTGTTGCTGTATCTATGTATAAGAATACTTTCAATCTGATTAGATCTGTCGATACAGAATCTACTATGGATGACCTAGATTACACTCTATCTATAAAAATTCACAGATTCAAAAGATCTTTTGACCTTCAAAATTATGACTCTGCATACACCTATCATATAATTCCCTATAAGGATGGTGACTCTACTTTTAATTTTTTACATGATCCGCAGAATTTTAGACAATACTCTGATATTGCAAAGGTTGGATATGATTTTTACGGATCAGGAAGTCCTAAGACAAATCCAATCGTCATTGCTGGTGTTCCAGAGACAATAGCTGATGTGATTAATCGTCTCTGGCCTACGAAAGAAGAAATGAAAAGAAGAAATTTAACAAGGCAACAGAAAAGGGCAATTAAACAAGCACAAGATCCAACTATCAATTGGTATATTTTTAACCCTGAAATTATACCTGGAACAAATATTTTTATGGATAGTACAACATTAAAAATTGACAAGGATGTCAATGGAGAAACACAGGAAGAGTTTTTGATCTCTCGATGTTTGAAGAAAAGTGATTACAACACAACAACTTTATCCCTGTCAGATGCAAAAACAATAATAGAATTGCCTTATAGACCTTATTTAATGGGTACAAATAATAAAAGAAAATTTCTAGTGAAATGTTGTCCGGGCGGTCAAATGTACGCACAATGCAGTGATTATAATGATTATGCTCCTTCAATTTTTTATGTTGTTAAAAAGGGTATTAACGAAACTATTTCTAAATATCCAGGCGAAAATGAACTCAAATTTTCATATGGAGCAGCATTTAACACGTTGCTTCAAAATACAAATGTTGGAGAAGCACAATCCGATCCTTATATAATCAGGTTTGCTATTATGGATAATGAATGTTCACGTGATGAAATTCTTAATAGCACCTCTAAAAGTTGTAACATTGAAAATGACAAGGGTAGATTTTTAACAGCGGAATCTCCAATGGTTATTTATGACCCCAGTGATGGGGGACTTCAATAGACTCTTGTTGCCAAGAAAACTAGACACCGAAAATTGTGAAGGTATATAATAAAATCCGTAATTTAAAAAATTATTTGCTATATGTTTGATTTGTAAAAGTGGAAATGTTCTAATTGTCCCAGGGAGAGGGGAAATGCTAAAAAAATTTTTAGAATCGCGTAAAGGCAGTACTATGTTAGGTGCAATGGCCCTCGTTGGACTTGTTGTTGCAATAACTTGGGCAGTCTTACAGAGATTAGATGAAAGAAATCTTCTAAAAGAACTTGCTACGAATAAGGTTGTTTATGATGAAGAGCTAAGGGGGATCATAAACCTAGGAGCATACCTAATTTCAAACAATCTTGTAGCTTGTAGGGAAAATGTAAAATTTAGTAATAATTACGAATGTATTTGGGCCGGAGACAAACTTCCTGCAAGTCCATTGCAACTTTCTCATTTTGGACTTAAAGAAGTTGTTTTATCTTCGATACAAGAATTACCTCCAGATTTTACTGCAATATTTGCTGGGCAATATGCATTAGAAGTCAACATGCAAATAGGAAATGACGATCCTGATCCAAATGATGATATACAGACCAATAAAAAAATCAAAGGCTATTTAGTTTTTGATTTGCAAAATTTAGCTGCAGGAGATGCTGATATTGCTTTTACTAAAATTCCTGATATATATAGTTTGGTAGACGATGATTACTGGACCGTTGCTATAACTGCCATTATTGCCGTCGCTGATGATCATGAGGAAGGAAAGTTTTTACCGGCCACAGATACAAAAAGAATGAGAAGGCCGATTGCAATTCCTAAAATATCTATATCTCCAGGTTCTTGTACTGAACTATGTTCAACAGCAGTTTCAGGAAGTTTAGATGTTAACGAGTGTAGAAGTAGTCCCCATTTTGGAAAAGATTCAAGTTCACACGCAATGGCAAACGTCCCAATATCTGTAGTTAATATGGGACCAGGTATCTTATATGGATTAAAACTACAAAGATCCGTAACCTATAGAAAAGATGAATCCCTTGTTGAATTCAATTTAGATGATAGTACTTTTTCGAAGGACTTGTTTTCATCTAAAATTGCAGAAGAACCAGATTTTATGATTATGCCAGGTGGAGGAGAAGTTGCTTTAAGCGATGAATTTGATTGTGCAGTGTTAATAGAAAAAATTCAATTTAATGGTGGAACAATTCGGATGCGTTTTCCTGGAGCTGCTAGTGGACAAACTTATGCAACGACTACAGTTACAAACAATCATATTGCTGATGCAGGTTCAGTGAAATACGATCTGCAAGTTTCAAGATATTCCCATCAAGATGTCGATACAGATGAAAAAATTGCAACTTTTTGGGAATCATATGATCCTTCAACCGGAAATGTAATCCCTCCTGGCGGAACTTATGTTTGGAATAATCCAACCTCTTATCATGAAAATTTAATTGCGAAAAATTCTGGTGTCGAACCTAGAAGAATGGCCGAACCATATTTTTCAGGTGAATCTACAGTTCCTGCGATAAAAACAACTGTTTCAACAACGATATATGTAATTAAAACTCATTAGGAAGTTTCAATGTTAAATAATTTATTCAAATACTTAAAAAACCGACGAGGGATGAGTTTGATAGAAATTATGACTGCTTTTGGTGTTACAGCATTATCAATTTTAATGCTTACTCAAACAAAGAAATATTTCTATGATCAAGAATTAAAAAAGTCTACGGGAAATGGCTTTTTTGATAAGCTTTCAATCACAGAGACGGTTGAAATTAAACCATCCCAGTTTTTAATTGATATTATGGGTAGTATGAATAAAATTATTGATCCCAACAATTTTTTAATTAGAAATAGGGGTGTTTGTGCCTTAGTAGAGACAAGTCAAAAAGATCCAGGGCCAGGACTTATCAATCTCGTATTACCTCCAATTGGAACCGCAACATCACCGCTTCATGAATTATGGCTAAATGAAATCACACCTGAGTATGATGTTATTGCAAATAATGATTGTGATTCTTCTCCAGATGGATACAATATATGTTTCAAACCTAAACCCTTAGATTCTGAAATTGCAACTCAAGAGGAAATAGAAGCATTCAATAAATTAGATACTAAATTTCTGTTAAATGTTGTTCCTTTAAGGTTAGTGGCACAAGATAATTTAACAAAACTTATTCCAATTGCTGTTGGTAATGGAACTGATATTAATGTTAAAGATGTTTTTTTTAGGTTTACTTTATTTAAATATTGGAATGGTTCAGCTGATGAAAATGGAGACATTGAAAGACATAAAATATCAAGTGTAGATAATTTTTGGGCAGCTAGTGTGGGATGGTGTACTCGTTTTCTAACATTGAATCCAGGCACTTCAAATGAAGTAACAAAAACACAAAACTTAGTGCTTACTGGAGCTGGTTTTGGCGATTCACAGGGGAAAGCAATATATAATGGTAACCCTTTAGATGTTGCATATAACTATTCAGTTCAAAACGTGTTTGAGGCACATGCTTTAAGTCTCTATGCTCAAGAAGGTGTGAAACTATCAAATAATATTGATATTAGAACCAAAAATGATGCAGGTAGTTTAAAATCGTTTGTTTGTGCCGAAAAAAAATTTAAATGCAAAAAATATGGGTATACAAATCGAACTTTCGGAAGTTTGCCATTCAAAATGCAATTATCTGCTCCAGAACGTCTACTAACTGAATATCCAAACGGTGTTCCTATTTCAAATGTAAAATTTACTGTTGCAAATTCAAATGGAAATGGAGCGGATTTATTAAATTCTTCAGGTGTAGCTGTTACAATTGCTCCATCTAATTTGAATATAACTTCTAGCACCATAGTTGAAGCACATTTTAGCGACGATGAAAAAATGTCTACATTCTGTAACTCTGCTTGTTCAAGTGGTGATGGATCAAATTATATTCCCAGTTTAAGTTTTCAAATGGCCGATGGTACCCCGTTTAATTCAATCTTTTCCTCAAGTGGAGTAGCATGTACATCATGCTACATGAAATCGTGTTCTCGGCTCGGACTTAACACATTTGGAAAGATGACAGAAATGCCTTCTGAAGCTTTAGACAGTAATATTCCAGAGTGTTCATCTCCTGGTATTCAAAGTCTAGAAAACTTCAATTTTCAATTTAGTCCGGCCCCACTACCAAATGGAATTGATAAATGCGTTATGATTAACATCGCTACTGATGGTTCTGAATCTTGGACCTATAGAAATTCTGATTGCGCAATCTCTCGACCCATTTTATGTTATTCTGCAGGTAAGTTTAGATTGGCACGATCTCCTGAAACAAATGGTTCAACTACATTATTAAAAGGATCTTTTAGTCAGGCACATGACTATTGTTTTAATATGGGGACTGAAGTAGTTAGTAAAGTATCTATATCGAATGGTTTTTTACCGATGCTTACAACTGATCCTAGATTTGTTGAACTACAGACAAATTTTGGTTCTACAAATTCAGATATTTTAAAGTATGTTAATGTTGCGAAACAGGGAATATTTTTACCACCAAACGCTATTAGTTCTCCAGAATTTAGTGAACAAATGACTGAAATTGTAAAAGAGGCCCTTAATATTAATGAAACAGCAATTTGGGTTGCATTTAAGGCAGACTCAAGTGGAGGGATGCTTGCAGAACCTCCTTTTTTACCACGTACAAATTCTACTGATGTTAGAAATTTACCTTATATTTCTTATAAACCAGGTGGAAGTGTTGATTTGAAGTTGATACCAAGAGACACAGTGGTAACAGGTTCATCAATAATTCCAGGTTCCAGTGCGCAGGGGTATGGTTCTATTGTTAATGGAGTTAGACACAGGGGAGTTGTTGTTCATTCGACACCTGTTGGAAAAACACTACAAAATTATCTCTGTATGAGTAGTAGTGGTTCTTTTAGATTGAGACAAAAATCAGATGGTACTCCTGGAACATGGGAGGAGGGACACGAGGTTTGTAACTCAGGAGGGTATTTCTTTGCTGCCCCTAACACTGGGGCAGGTTGGGTTAATGCCTTGCTTAAAGTAAATCCCCATGATGAAAATTATCCTCATCCATCACCAGATGCAGGGGCGGTTGAAGCATGGATCGGTTTAAAAATAGTTGGGGGTGAGTATCTACCAGGTGATAATGATACATATGGAGGATTTTATTACTATGATAATTACGTATTTAAGACCGGATCTTCGTGTCCACCTATTCCAAGTGGGTCTGGAGGAAATACAACTCCAAGATCTTTGGGCGTATTTTGCAAGGATGGCGATGGAGCTTTTGTGTACCAAGATGTAACAGACGGGGGGAATTATACTGGAACTTGTACTGCTCTTGGTTCGGGTTCCTCTGTTGCAAAAATGAGTGAATTTGCTCCTGGAAAAAATATAAAAAGTCTTCTCAATCTTTATAATAAGGTTACAAGTTCAAGATGTGTATATATTGATAATTAATAAATGAGGAAATGATGAAAATGAGAGGGATTAGTTTAGCAGAAACAGTTGTCGCTATGGGAGTTTCATCAATTGTACTTGGGGCAGTCTTTTATTTTATGCAGGATACTGCAAAATTTCAAAAAGAAATTGATATGTCTGGAATACTTGATGAATTAGAATTTTCTCTTTCTGTCAAACTCTATACCTTTAAAGGTGCAATTGGAATAACAAATATGGACCCAAAATCTACTTTTCATGTTATTCAGCCTGATCCTGCACCAATAAATGGTGTAACCATTACAAATGACCCTCTAGGACTAAGAGGCAATTATGATATTGCCAGAGTTGGTAATCAGTTTTTGAATATTTCTGATGCGAATGTGATTTCATGGGCAGAAATTCAATCAGATCCATCTCAAAAAATGTATGGAAACTATTATAGAGATAGTTTCACTTTAAAACTTGAGAGGGAAAATAATCCTGATGAGTATTTAATAAGTAGATGTTTACCAAGAAATGATTTTAATAAAGAACTCACATTTGAAGAAATTCTAGGAATAAATTATGTACCTTTTCTAGGTATACCAGGAGGTATAGGGAAAAAATATACTATGAAGTGTTGTTCTAAAACTTCTCTTCAACCAGAATGTTCAGATTCAGATGACTATACTCCAGTTATATTTCATGTTATTGAAGATGAGGGAACTGTAAAAGGTATAACTAAATATCCAAATGAAAAAGATGTTAAACTTGTACACGGAGCTGCTTTCAATATTCTTTTTAAATATGCGTCGTATGATAAAGCGAGACAAAGTGGAGTTCTAATGCGTTTTTATGTTGTTGGGAATAAGTGTGTATCTGAAGAAATTGAAAAGGGGCACAAAATAGATAACTGTGATTATACGAGAAGCAGATCACGCAACTTTGTAGCAGAGTCGGAGTTAACTAATTATGACATCAGTGAAGGGCTCGATTAAGAAAGAAAAAATATTTTGTATATTTTTTCTTTCAACACTTTTAATATCTTGTGAAAATTCTTTTAATAAAACAAATTTTGAAGTTCATTCAAAATATTCATCAAAATTTAAAGAACTAAAAATAGAGTTTTCCCCAGGAGAAGAAAATTTAGATTTGATAGATCTCGGAAGGTCTCTTTTTTATGATACGATATTATCAAGAAATAATGATGTTAGCTGTTCCACCTGTCATCTCCCAAATCATGGGTTTTCAGATGGAAATTCTTTATCTTTTGGCACATTAGGAAAAGGAGGGCCTACAGCTGAAAATGTTGGAAATACTTTTGCTGAAGGTGTTCTTTCAATTGAAAGGGGTGTTGGAAATGATGGATTAGGATATGACGCTACAAAATTTATGTTTCGTAATAGTTTATCTCTTTATAACGTGAAATTTAGAGAAGGTAACTATCAAGAAGGTGGATTGATGCATGATGGTCGGTTTGCATCATTAATGGAACAACTACTCGTTCCAATGCATACAAGAATAGAAATGTGTGGAACTAATCCAATTCCATTATATGGTAATCCCTTTAAAGAGAAGGGAGATTTATTTAATAAATCGATACATCTAAAATCAGCATTTTCTGTCGATCATAATTCAAATACAAACTTTGATCTTAAGAGAATTGGATCTACGATTATTTCAGGGTTAAATGAAAGAAGACCAAATAATGCCTTAACTGTACCCAATCGAAACGAATGTGTGGCCATTATGCTGGCAAAATTAAATAATTCTAGTGGATATAATAAAAAGTTTAAAAAGCTATTTAATACTGAATACATTGATGAAGTGATGGTGAAAAAAGCACTAGAGAGTTTTGTAAAAAGCATTGTTGTGATTGATACACCTTTTGATAAATTTATGAAAAAAGAGCAAAATCTATCTGAAAAAGAATTATTGGGATTACAAGCATTTTTCACAGATGTTGATGAAGAATTTTCATATAAAAATAAAACTTATCAAGGAGCAGGATGTTTCAAATGTCATGAAGCTCCACTTTTTTCAGCAAAACAATACTATGATCTTGGAGTTAGAGGACATGAATTAAGCCCATTGAGTTCTTACAGCAGGGATAGTGATCCTCGGAGTGGTTTTTTCAAAAGCAAACAACCTTTCAAAGGGAGTCCACCTGAATGTGAAATAGATGGTAGATTTACTGAATATAATAAATATGTACCTGACCCCGGGAGAGCATTTTTTAAAGGTGGTTTTAAAGACTGCTTTAGATTTAGAGTTCCTTCTCTCAGAGGTGTTATAGAAACTTATCCGTATTTTCATCATGGAACGGAGAGAGGACAAAATAGAGTTATTCCAGGTGATGATTTCTATACAATAAGCTATAAGGCCTTAAAAAACGCTATAGAATATCATTTAATTGGGCCAGTAAATATTATTGGAAAAGTATTATTAACAGGTGGAGTTAAAGGTGAGAAAAGTCATATTTATCAACGTGACATTCACATTCCTTATATATATCTACAGTTTCATCCTGACAGAGAAAAACACAAATTCTTTCCAATCAAATATGATGAGGACTACTTAGATGCCCTCACATATTTTGTCGCCCATACTCTACGAAATCCTTCATCTTCAAAAACAGGCCTCTATGGAAACGATTTAAGTCCTCCTAGTACTGTTCCAAGCGGACTCTATCCTCCAATCACCAGAGACAACGGAACACAAATGGATTTTCCCCTAGATTGGATGGAAAAAATCAAAAAAAAGGATATAAATGATTGAGTTTCCTGATAGTTAAAGGTGAAAATTCGCTACGAGTTAAAAAAAAATATCATTTTCTTGACAATGCAGACGAATCAGCTATGATGCCCCTAAGAACCACAAATAATTCCTTTTATATTTTTTTCAGCGACAACGATAAGCTAATATATATAAAGTCGAATTAGGGAGAGTGAAGTCTTTGGAAATTTGTGGGAAGACTTACCAGTAGTTCAAATCAATATAACTATAATTCTTTTTAAATCCCAGACAGGAGTTTTTGTTAATGCACCTTAATGATCTTAGAGAAACTGAAATTAAATCCTTACTCGAAACGGCCAGTGAAATGGGCGTGGAAAACACCGGAAATATGAGAAAACATGAAGTCATCTTCGCAATCCTCAAAAAGAAAGCTGAAAATGATGAAGAAATCTTTGGCGGTGGTGTCCTTGAAATTTTACCCGATGGCTTTGGGTTCTTAAGATCCCCTGGCTATAACTATCTCCCAGGGGCCGATGATATTTACGTATCTCCTTCTCAAATTCGACGCTTTGGACTTCGAAAAGGTGATACCATCGAAGGACAAATTAGACCTCCGAAAGAAGGTGAAAGATATTTTGCACTTCTTAAAGTCAATGAAGTCAATACTAAAACTCCAGAGGAACACAAAAAAACAGTACTCTTTGATAACCTGACTCCTGTTTTTCCTGAGAAAAAAATTGAACTTGAATTTTATCCAACAAACTATTCAACTAGAATGATCGACTTATTCGTTCCTCAGGGATTTGGTCAGCGTTGTCTTATCGTCGCACCTCCAAAGGCCGGTAAAACAATTATGCTAAAAGATATTGCAAACGCAATTTCAGCTAACCATGAAGACGCCAGTCTCATTGTCCTTCTCATTGATGAAAGACCTGAAGAAGTAACAGATATGAAAAGATCTGTTAAAGCTGAAGTTGTTTCTTCTACCTTTGATGAACCGGCCAATCGCCACGTCCAAGTCGCAGAAATGGTTCTAGAAAAAGCAAAAAGACTTACTGAGGCCGGAAAAGATGTCGTCATTTTACTCGATTCAATCACTCGTCTGGCCCGTGCTTACAATACCGTTGTTCCACCATCTGGTAAAATCCTCTCAGGGGGAGTTGACTCGAATGCACTCCATAGACCAAAACGATTTTTTGGTGCCGCCAGAAATATTGAAAAAGGTGGATCTCTAACAATCATTGCTACCGCTCTTATCGATACAGGATCAAGAATGGACGAAGTTATCTTTGAAGAATTCAAAGGTACTGGTAACTCTGAAATTCAACTAGATAGAAAACTTCTTGAAAAAAGAATCTTCCCATGTCTTGATATCAATAAATCTTCTACTCGTAAGGAAGATCTTCTGATGAAAGATGAAGACCTACAAAGAATTTACGTTCTAAGAAAAGTTCTCCATCCTATGAATACAATAGATTCTATGGAATTTATTCTAAGCAGAATTACAAAATCTAAAACCAACGCTGAATTTTTAAATTCAATGAATGGTTAAAAAAGGTAACAAATGTCCTCAATGTTCGATAAGCTCGATGTCGTTGTCGATCGCTATGATGAGTTAACTGAGAAAATGGCAGATCCGTCCTTGTATGAACGCAAGACAGAGTTTAAGTCTATTTCAGAAGAACGTGCAAACCTTGAGGACATCGTTGTTGCCTACAAAAAATATCGTCAAATCAAAGCAGATGTTGAGGAGGCCAAAGAAATTCTCCGAAATGAATCTGATGAAGACATGCGCGAAATGGCCAAAGAAGAACTTGATAATAATGAAGGCCTTATTCCTGAACTGGAAAAAGAGCTAACAGTCCTACTTCTACCAAAAGATCCACTGGACAACAAAAACGTAATGGTCGAAATTCGCGCTGGAGCTGGAGGGGACGAAGCATCTATCTTTGTTGGTGATGTCTATAGAATGTACCAAAACTATTTTCGCGATCTAGGTTTCAAGTCTGAACTTGTTTCAATAAGTGAAGGTGATGAAGGCATTAAAGAGATCATCTTTAGCGTTACAGGTGATAAAGTTTATTCAAAGATGAAGTATGAATCCGGTGTTCATAGAGTTCAACGTGTTCCCAAAACTGAATCACAAGGGAGAGTTCACACTTCAACAATCACTGTGGCAGTCCTCCCTGAAGCAGACGAACTCGATTTTGAACTGAATATGAACGATGTTAGAGTTGATGTCTATAGATCCGGTGGTGCAGGTGGACAGTCTGTTAACACAACTGACTCAGCTGTAAGAGTAACGCATATACCAACAGGAATGGTTGTTGCAAACCAAGATCAAAAATCACAAATAAAAAACAAAGAAAAAGCACTAAAAATATTAACTAACAGAATATATGACCAAATGCTTAGAGAAAAAAACGCCAAAGAAGCAGCTGAAAGAAAAGGTCTTGTCGGTACAGGTGACAGATCGGAGAGAATTCGCACATATAATTTCCCTCAAGGACGTTTAACTGACCATAGAATCGGACTAACTCTTTATAGCCTTGATAGAATAATCGAAGGCGATATGGGCCAGGTCACAGATGCTCTGATTGCTCATAATCAGGCCGAACTTCTCAAAGGACATGATGAGGTTTAACGACCAACTTCATGCATTTTATAGATCTCACAAAGAAGATCTAGAAAAATCATACCCCGGGATAAATGAACGCATTTTTCAAAATTATTTTGAAGATGTGTTCTCATATATAATCTATCAACCTAAAATTCTTGAAAATTATTTCGAAAAAATCAAACGAGGGATTCCCTTAGAGTATATTTTTAGAAAAGCATTCTTTTATGAACTAAATTTTGAAATCAATGAATTTGCTCTCATTCCTCGCTTTGAAACAGAAATTCTCGTTCATGAAACCATCGAATTTATTAAGAAAAATGAAGTTAATTCAATCTTAGATTTAGGCACTGGCCCTGGCACAATTCTTTTAAATATTGCCTACGCATGTCCCGAAGTGAAATACCTTCTTGGAAGTGACATTGATGAAAAAGTTCTTCAGCTGGCCAAAAGAAATCTATTCTTAAAAAGGTTTCGTTTTTCTCAAGATCAAAAAATAAATTTTATGAAGAGTGATAGATTTGAAAAGATTCATGAACATTTTGATGTAATAGTTTCAAATCCTCCCTATATTAAAAGAGAGGCACAAAGCTGTCTTGTTCATGACAGAACTCACCAATATGAACCACACTTAGCGCTATATCTTGATGATATAGACTATTACAAGTGGTTTGAGGTATTGTTTCACGAAGTAGATGCTCACCTAAATGAGAGAGGGCTCTTTTTCATGGAAGGACATGAAAATGAACTCAAAAAACTAGCTCATATTGCGAGTGATTGCTTTAGTGAGATCGAAGTAATTAAAGATCTTAGTAATAGAGATCGATTTCTAAAAATAAGGAAAATATAATGGATAAAATCATAATTAAAGGCGGTAAAAAATTAACAGGCCATGTGAGAGTTTCCTGCGCTAAAAATGCCTACCTTCCTTTGATGGCAGCCGTTTTACTCAGTGATAAAAAAATATGTTTCAAAAATCTACCAGAATTAGCTGATATTAGAACGATGAATAAACTCCTCGAAAAATTAGGAGTACATACAAATTCAGATGAAAATAAAACTTGTTATGACTGTACAAAAATTTCAAAATACGAAGCAACCTATGATTTAGTAAAAACCATGCGTGCTTCAATTCTTGTTCTTGGCCCACTACTTGCCAGATTTAAACAAGCAAAAGTATCCCTACCTGGAGGATGTGCCATTGGGACACGGCCCATAGATATACATTTAAGTAATTTAGAGAAAATGGGAGCTGAAATAACAATTGAAGGTGGTTACGTCTCCGCAAAAACAGATGGACTAATTGGCGCCGACTTAACTCTTTCGTTTCCATCAGTCGGAGCAACTGAAAATATTATGATGGCCGCAGTCTATGCAAATGGCCCCACAACAATACGAAATGCAGCGAGAGAACCTGAAATCCGCGATCTGGGAGATTTTTTAAATCTCTTGGGAGCTAAGGTTGAAGGTGCTGGATCTTCCATTGTCACAATTACTCCTGCAACTTCTATAAATGAAGTTGTCTACGAGGCCATTCCAGATAGGATAGAAGCTTGTACCTACATCATAGCAGGTCTCATAACCAATTCTGAAATTACCGTAGAGAATGTAATCCCGCATGACATTGATGCTGTATGCAGTACTCTAAAAGAAATGGGGGCCAATCTTGAAATAGGACAGAGATCCATCAAAGTTCTTCCTTCTCTTTTAAAAGGAGTTAGCGTCGATACTGAACCTCATCCAGGTTTTCCCACAGACGTACAGGCCCAAATTATGGCCCTTTGTACACAGGCCCAAGGAACATCAATTATTTCAGAGAAGATTTTTGAGAATAGATTTATGCATGTACCCGAGTTGCATAGAATGAATGCAAAAATTATCTTAAAAGGCCATACTGCAATTGTCGAAGGAAAAGGTTCATTATCAGGAGCACCCGTTATGTGCACAGATTTGCGCGCAAGTGCGGCCCTTGTCTTGGCAGCACTTGCTGCTGAAGGTGAAACAGAAATTAGAAGAGTCTACCACCTCGATAGAGGCTATGAAAAGCTTGATCAAAAGCTTCAGGGGCTTGGTGCTGATATCGTTAGAGTAAAGGAATAGGTATGAGTGAATGTTTGTTTTGTAAAATAGTTAATGGTGAAATCCCTTCAGAATCAATTTTTAAAAGTGAAAAAGTCTATGCTTTTAGAGATATCTATCCTCAAGCAAAAGAGCATATTCTATTTATCCATAAAAACCATACATCGAACATCTCAGAGATGAGTTCAGAAGAGTTTAGCGATGTTTTCAGTGCAATTAAAGACTATGCGATTGGAAATAATCTTGAAAAAGAGGGATTTAGAGTTGTCAATAACTGTGGAGAATTAGCTGGGCAGAGTGTCTTTCACACTCACTTCCATGTTCTTTTTGGTGAAAAATTGGGCCAGTTTGGATCATAGTTTCATAAATGACAAATTAAAAAAATATTATTTCAAGTAAAAATAAAAAAATATAAGTTCTTCGCATTATTAAAAATGTACTCGCAAAAGGGAGAACTTATGAAACTATTACCTCTAGTTTTGGTAACGGGTCTGCTATCATGTGGACAAAAAAATACCATTATTCCTACTCCAGAAGAGATAACAAAGATTAAAAATCATGTGATGTCACTGAAGGATAGTGATTTTGATTTAATTTCTGATTTTGATGAAGAAAAATTCAGTTTGAACAGTGAATTAGTAGATCTTCCCCCCTTCACTTTTCAAATTGAAAAACAGTATTCATATGCAATTACAGATGATGAAAAAATTATTAAATCGGAAAATATCTTTGAGATCAACGATTATTTTGCAAATGAAATTTTTTGTTCAAATAAAGAACAGGGCAATACACTACAATTAGGACAATCTTATGAACTTGTTCCAGATACATTTAAATATCCTAAAGGAATCGATTACGCATTAATTAAAAAAGATTATCTAACATCTCTTATGGTTGAACTGCATTTAAAACTCAATTTAGGTGAGTCAAAAATTTTTAAAAAAATTAGTGAGATAAATATTGAAACTCGTCTAATTTCAACTGATTCACAAACTGATATAGAAATTAGTTCTAATAGAGTGATGAATGAATATGAAACTGAAATTTCTGTAGAACAAGGCAAAGATGAAGTTGCTAAATTGAATGTTGATATCCCTAAAGAATATATACAGGATTTAATTTCAGAAAAATTACATTTAGTCGTAAAAGTTGGTAATTTAAAAACTCATTTAATTAACGGACAAATAATTGAATATATTGATTTATTTGAGAGTGTATCAAAAAATACAAATAGATTGATAATCGATAATAATCAAAGCTTAGTACCCTATTACTATAGTGCAGATAAAAAATACTCTGATATATTAAGCGGAATTTCAAAGAATGCAGAAATTATTAGAAATAAAATCAAAATGAATGATGAATATTATCACTCCTATAATAACATAAAAGTATTTTCAAAAGATCAATCGAGAAAATGTGAGAGAAAAACTTATGATATAAAAATTGTGAATTTTGATGACAGAGAAGCAAAAAAAGTATTTGCACAGAAATTTGAAAACGAATCTCAATATAAAATTAGCTTATTTTCACAGTTGTATAAAACAGAATATAAGACCAATATTAAAAAAGCAAAATTAGTGGGAAAAAATCAATTTGAAAATTACTGCGAACCAAGTTGGGAGTTTAAACCACAAGATCTAAAATATATATTTTCAATGAATGAACTAATGAAAAATTTTGATATAAAAGTTAATGGCCAGCATACAATGGATATAGACCTCAACTTTGAACGTAATGGAGAGATTGAGATAATTTTTAGAAACCCAAATCTTAATAAGTTTTATCCTACTTCTGAAAGATCAGCACTTTGTGAAACTTTTGACAGACCAACAAATGCAAGAAACACTACAGGAAAATACCCACTGTTTTATAACTTTGAAGATATTGGAAAAGTTTGGAGAAATGCAGAGGCCCTCATAGATTTATCTGATATAACAAATTTCAATTTAATAATTAAAAGTAAAAGTCCTACTTTAACTGAAGACCTTTAATTAGACTAGAGATGAGTACTTGCTGTAAGGTACTCATCTCATTTACGGATGCCATCAAAAGTAATGGGCCCTCATCAATTGTACATAACAATACCAATTCGGACTTTTCCTTATTGTATTCAATTACTTCAAATAATTTATCAGTTGGATGATAAATTTCTGAGAACAATTTTTGTTCCATCTCATTAGCTTTGGCCGGAGTACTATTGAAATTATACCCGATAGACGAAAGAACTAGTTTGTTTTTTTGGTTTTCAGAGCTAGCAAGCTCGATATCATGATAAAAAATTTGAAGATGTGTAGTTCCTAAGTTTTTTTTCATCAGATGCCAAAATTCTTGAATGAACGTCGTTCGATCATTCTCCCACAACAGTCTTAAATGCTTAACTGTCTCAAAAATTTGATCAAGCAAAGATAAATTATTCTGAAGCACCCAACTAGACTGTACTTTTTGCAATAGAGATTTAGATTGTGCCAGAGTATAACGTTTTATTTCTTCAATTTTTACATTTATTTCGCTAGAAGTTCTTACAGGTATACCAAGAGAGAACTCACTTAATTTATTAAACAAATTTTTATTTTCTTCACTGTCCAGAACAACATTCTTATCAAGTATAATCCCACTAAGTGTATGTGGTTCAATTTGATCAAAAGACATAATTTTTGATTCAGCGACTTCCTGACCCGATAACTCAAGAACTTCAACTCTTTGTGGGCCATCAACGAATGCGAGATTAAATTTCATAAAAATCCTTTACTTAGACGTAAATTATAGCAGTTGACCTCTTTATCGACAATAGATCTAGAAACATATGCTGCATAGCAACTGCAGGAATTATAGACAATAATAAAAATATGAAGTTATTCCCAATTTTGATGTTTTTTCTTGCTCTGAAATCTTATACACAAGATGAACGCTTTTTTAGAGAAATGTTCACTGGAAATCTCAAGGTTGATAAAATAAAGGCCGAAAGCGTTCTTAAAAACAGTTATGTTTGGAATATAGAGGGACGAACTTACAGAGTTGATCTTAATGGTGATAAAAACTATGAGGGGATAAGGTCCCTAAAAAAAGATGGTAGAGATTTTATAGGAATTTACAACCATCGCGGAGACCTAATTTTTGAAGGAGGTTTTAATCCACAAGGTAAAAATGCCAGAGTTTATAAAGTCTCAATTCATGATGTGAACCCTGATATAACAGTTTTACTTTTTTATTATTATGAAGGTTTCAACAAATATACTGAAATGCTCAGTACTGGACGAATTTATATTGCTTCAATTTATAAAAATAATCTTTTAGACATTAAATTTTTCCCAGGCCCTAGATTTTGGGAGGAATTTCAGTCTTTTAAAGGACATTATCACCAAAGAAAATATGAAGTTATCGTCAACGATTTTGATGGAGATAATATCGAAGATATAATGGTTCGCTACGGTCATTCTTCTACTATTATGAAATATATTGGAAAGAATACCTGGACCGAACTTTAAGATGCCTTGTTAATATGATCATCAGGATCAGTATTATTTTTTTGAGATCTAGAATGATCAATTTGAAGAACATTATCTGGTATCTCAAGAGGATTGGTTTTCTTCACATAAGTGCTTATTTGAACACCTAAGACAAGTCCAACTGGAATGGTGATGAGTAGAATAATTAAGGCATAAGGAATTTTTTCACCTTGAGTTGTATCCTCTAATTCGTTTGGAATATAGAGCTCTTTTTCTTTAGCAATATCTCGTTGAATTTCTATTTTTTGTTCTTTTGAAAAATCAAACTTAGGAGCTTTTATATTTAATTTTTCATTTGGAGTATAAATATCACTTATATTGTAATTCATTGTAGGTTCAACCGCAGGCTTTCTTGCTTGGGTTTGTTCAGCAAAACATATTGTAAGGAAAATTGTAAGAGAAACACTGTAGATTAGTCTCATAAGGTCACCTCAAATACGTATCGGTATTAATCGGATAGATTTAAATTTAGAAAACTGAGGAGAAAAAATTGCCTAAGTAGGAAAATTTGTACTTATTCAAAAAAATATCAATACAACTTAGAAATCTTTGCGTCATCCGATAATACTAAAGAGGATGAAATAATGTTTAAACAAAAAATAAAAGATGCCACATTTTTAGGAATAGTATTTGGAACGTTAACATGGTTTGGTATGGCCATGCTTATGCAAACCTTTCTGCCTCCTGAACTTTTCAATTTCACTCCCTGGGCAATCATCATCGGAATAGATATCTTTTGTATTGCAGTCATCCTTTTTTCAAATATTGATGTAAAAGCAGTGAATCTATTCACAACTTCAATTAGCCTTATCCAACTAACTTATTGTGCACATTTATATAATTTGCATATCATCTATCTTTTCTTTTTACTTGGTACGTTCAGTGCAACTATAAATTCTTTGATTTCATCAGAAAAAATTCACATTTTTATCTATTCTTTAGTTACAATGTTATGTTCGATTACTGTTGCTTTTAATCCTACTCAGTACAGTATTATCATTTCTCTGGGTTTTATGATTGGAGCGTCATTCACAATCGCCACAACTCTAGTTAGTAAGAAATTAAAAGAAGAAAATATGAGAATAAAAATTGAATTAGATCAAGCAAAAAAATACGCTCATGAAATCAATAGCCCTCTGCTTGTGGTTAAAGGCCGTGTAGGACAAGTTATGAAAAAAGGCATTAATTTACAAGAAGAAGACATAAAAAAACTTAAGAAGGCCGATGAGAATATTGATAAAATTTCAAAAATTGTAAAAATGGTAGGTTAATTAAACTCCTTAACCTCGAACATCTTATGGGCCCATTTGATTTTAAATTTCTGAATGAGGTTTCTGTTCCCAAAAGGTATCCAAGATTTTTTCATAATATTTCTATAAAAATCAACTTGATAACTCCAGGGCGCAAACAGGTTGTTCCCTCGCCCAAGTATAATTTTAAAAACACAGGAGGCAAGTGCAGCTGAAGCGGCGTAACAACCAGCGTGAATTGAGGGTAGCTTACCATTAAAAAGATCAATGTGTTCAGGTGAAGCAATATACTTTCTATGTAATAATTTTGGAGACATTCCAACCAAAAATCGAATAATTTTTGCCTCAACTGTTAGATCATCTTTTTCAAGATCAAAATAATGATTAAAACTCATTTTATAAGGAGAAAATGCCATTAGAGAGGTTCCCAATCCAAAAGGACCTGCACTTACAACATAAATTCCTTTTTTATGGGCCAATTCGTATAGAGGCCCTCTAAGATGACTAGCATAGAGATCTAAACCATCGCACACCACATCTAGTCCATCTAAGAATTGGTCCATATTATTTAAATCAATCCCATTTGAAAATGTCTCTACGCTCGCAAGAGGATTAATATCCAGACAAGTTTGTTTGATGGCCTGAGTTTTTGGAATACCTAGAGTAGACATGTAGGCATTAAACTGCCTATTAAAATTTTGAATTTCAAAATGATCAAGATCAGTCACTTTAAAATTTGAAAAACCCATTCTGGCCAGAGCATGTAAATGATGCCCACCAACACCTCCCATGCCAACGATACCAATTTTTGCATTTCTGATGATTTCTTGTTCTGTTTGGGTCACCCAACCAAGGTTTCGAATAAATGCTTGTTGGTAATTAAAATAATTTGATTTTGAAAATGTTTGTTGAATAGTTGTTTCCATAATTTAATTATCGATTACTTAAATTCTAAAGATAAATGAATACACAATTATGAAAAAAATATTTCATAAATGAGGATTTTCAATACTTGATTTAATTCCTATAGAAAAAATATGTTCAATTTTCCCATCATCGCTAGCGAGAATGTTATATACTTCAGAAGAAAATTTTTTTTGTAACTCTTGAATTTTTTTGTAGGCCTCATTCGAGATAGGAGCAACCCTATACGAAAAATGATTTTTCTTTGTTTGATTTAAATTTTTCATAATATTATCAAATATAAACTGGCCAACTTCTCGGTGAAGACCATCAATATGATGCTCGAATGTTATAAATTCATAATTTCCATCAATTTTTATTCTTAAAAGTCCATCTTCAATTAACGAATTTAATGCAGTTTTTGTCTCTTCAAAGGACTGGCCAATTTTTTGACTTATAAGTCTTATCTTTTTTTCAGAGTTTGATTCATTTAAAACATCTTCAAGGAGTATGGAAGCAGATAGAAAAGGCAAATATTCATATTTTTTAAAATATTTAAAGAGAAGATCTCTTTTTTCATTTAAATAATTTGTTAAACCCAAAGATTCAAAAACGATATCAGATTTTTCAGTGTGAAATTTTATGATTGTAAAGAGATCAATCAATAAAAGATCTTTATTTTCATTTTTAAGTCGCCACCATTTGGATTTAGAAAGACCACTTCGCTTTAGAAATTCTTCTTCTGAAAGATTCCAAGAATTTGTAATATTATTAATTGTATCACTCTTAAAGCTTCCAACTTCAAGTAAATTTAAAGAATCTTTTAAAATATTTTTAAAACTGATTTGATTTAAGTCACAAATTTTGACAAATTCTTTGACTCTTATTTTCTTTTGACCTATTTCCCAATGGTGATAAGCTCTATCCTGATACCCTAATATTTTTGACATCTCAATCTGTGTTCTATTTCCCCTTAATGATTTTAGTAAAGAATAAATTGTTGATTGATCCATAATACATTTAAGAAATATGAAGTTTCATATTTTGATCTACGCCAATAATTAATCCATTTTTCATTTTTAGCCAAATATTTTCAGTACTGGTGGGTTCACTTGCAAAAATGAGGTGATTGATTTTTCCTGTCTTACTTTGGGACTCACATTCTTTCACGAAATAAGGGCATAAATCTCTATCGCTACATTTTGTTTTATATGTACTGTAGTGAAGAGTTTTCCCTCCCTCGTGGCCCAGCATAATTCTTCCGTTCGTTAAAAGAAAGGTAAGATAGGTTTTGGTATTATCAGTTGAGTCTTCTTTTTCAAATTGTCCTATGATATTTGTAAGATCAATAAGTCTTTCACGAATCATTAGAGTGGCCATCTCGATACTTAAATCTATATTATTAATATTTCCAGAAGAGTAAATAGCCGACAATAAGAAATAAAAAATATATTCACTATCAGTTTCCCCCAAAATAAAACGTCTTAGGGTTTGATTGATTTTTGAATAAATTCTTTTTTTGTATTTTTCAAAATTTTTTATATTGCCATTATGAGCAAATACCCAGGGGCCAAACTGGAAAGGATGTGTATTAAGTATATTATTTGATCCTACAGTACTTGATCTAATATGTGCAATTACAGTTTCTGAAGATACAACACCAGAAACTTTCTTAAATATTTTATCCTCTCCGGCCATTGCTTCAGATTTAACTATATGAGGAGTTCCGACGAGATAATAAGCAACTCCCCAACCATCAGGATGAGAAAGAGATTGAGCTTGCAGAGCGTTTTCGGCATGTAACAAGCTTTGGTGGACCTTGCTATGAATGACAGAACGAAATCCAAATAGCCTACACATTAATCATTTACCCTTGCTGTTTTTAATTACTTCGTAAAGGTGCTTATAATGATCAAATTTTTCCGGATTGGCCAGCGCATATTCAATCGTTGCATTAACATGGTGAGAAATAGAAGTCTCATCAAAGACACATCCGGCCTGGGGAATTTCTTTACAGAGTTTTTGATAATAGGTCGTACTTGAGATAAGGCCAAAATGATTAACGAGGGAAAAAATATTCTTGATTACCCATATTTGGGCCTGAGGAGGAATTTTATCTCCATATTCTTTTTGTAATAATTTCATGAAGGCCTCTTCTCCTGGGGGGCAAAAATGTAATTGATCTTTTGGAATATCATCAAGCATAGGAAAATTATCGTTCAGAAAAAGTTTGAAAATATTTCTCATCGCATTTTGATTTTGTAGAAAAAAGTTCAAAGTTTCGACTGCCAGTTTTAATACAGACATATTTTTTTTGTCTGAAATCTCTGTAATTTGTTTATCAACCCATTTTATACTGTGCTGAAAAACCTCAAAATAAAGTCTATCTTTACTTTGAAAGTGATAATTGACGGCACCTAAGTTCACTTCTGCTTCTTTTGCTATATCTCGAATAGATGTGCCATCAAAACCTTTTCTTGAAAATAATTCATAGGCCACATTTAAAATTTTTTCTTTTGTTGATTCTTTTGAATTTGCTTGTTGCAAAGCATTCATGCTAACTCCTTTTGACTTTGTTCAGGCAATTCAGTTAAGTTGTCAACATCATTTTCTTTTAAATTATTTATTTCAGAATTATTTTTCTTTCTGTCTTTTTTAAGAAAAGAAAAAAGTCCCATAAAATCTTCAAGAATAGCATAAGCACAAGGCACCCAAACAAGAGTTAAAACAGTTCCAGAAGTTAATCCCCACGCCATGGCCAGAGTCATTGGGATTAGAATTGGATCTGTTCCACCAATTCCATAAGCTGTAGGGATTAAACCAGATATTGTAGTAAGTGAAGTTACGAGTACGGCCCTAAGTCTCATTCCTGAAGCTTTGGCCAAAATTGTATGGAGATCAAATTTTCCTTCTTCTCTAAATTGATCGATAAATGAAATAAGGACAATACCCGAATTTACAATGATACCTCCAAGGCCAATGATACCAATTAAGGCAAGAAAACTTATTGGTCTATCGTGCAAATAGAAAGCAATTGAAAATCCAAACAACCCAAGTGGAATAGTTGACATAATAATTGCAGGCCGTAAGAAGCTTTTAAAAAGAAAAACAAGGAGTGCAAAAATCCCAATTAAAGAGAGAATTAAAGCATCAAAGAGTGAGGCCATTGATTCGTTTGTACTTTCCTGTGCTCCACCAAATTTCAATGAAACGTTATGATATTTTGTTTTGTGTTTATTGTAAGAATCCATCAAAAGTGAATTGGCCTTAACAGAAGTGATCAAATTATCGTCGACTGTACCCGTTAAGGTTTTTGATTTTTTGAAATCAAAACGTTTTATTTGTGGTGAACCATTATTGATATGAAATGAGGCAATTGTGGATACAGGAACTAAGTTTTTTGCCATTCCATTGTCCATAATTTTAACTTCGCCAAGATCTTCAAGATTTTTTCGATAATCCTTTTGAAATCTCAAATTGATATCTACATCCTTATTGTCCAATGTAACTTGAGAAATATTTTTACCACCAATAGCTGTACTTATAGTGTTTCCAATGTTGTTGACACTTAAACCTAAACGGTCTGCTTTTGCGTAATCAATATCTACAAAGACTTCATCATCACCAATAACATCATCAGTTTTTAAGTTTGAAATACCTTGGACTTTGAGAAGGTCAGCTTTAATATCTTCAATGAGATGGTCAATATCACTTATACTATTTGATCTAAAAGTTGCTTCAATATCATTTCCAACAGGAGGCCCATTAATAATTGCTTCATATGTTACTTCTTTAATTCCTTCAACTTTTATAGATCTTAATCTCTTAAGAATTTCAGTGTGAGGTATATTAAGTTTAGTATTATCTGATGCTCTTAGCACAAGAATCCCAACATTGTTACCTTCAGCTTTCTTAGGATCAGTTGGATTCATTTGTGAAATCCCTGCACGAGCAACAATATGTTCTATGTCTTTCCCCATTTTTTCTTCAACTGCCTTAGAAAGTTTACCGAGTAACATTTTTGTATGGTCTAATGTGGATCCTGTATCAATATTTACTCTTGCAACATAAACTTCTGTCTGTTCTGGTGGAAAGAGTACAAACTTGTTTACAACGGCCATAAAATAAAATGAAATTGCTAAAATTCCAGTAAAGACAAAAGAAACTATATAACGATGTCTAATGAGTGTAGACATCGTACTTTCAAACATATGTTCAAATCTATGAAACCAATCTTTTTTGGCCTCTTGTTCATTTTCTTTTTTAATCTTTCCACCTCCATGTGCAAGTCTCATTGGAAGAAGGAAAAAACTTTCAAATAAACTAACTGTAAGTGAAATTGATACAATCATTGGAATGAAACGGATAAATTGTCCCATGATCCCTCTGGTCACAAGCATTGGCAAAAAAGCAGCAATTGTAGTAAGGGCCGTTCCTGTGATTGGGAGCCATAATTGCTTAACGGATTCAACAGCAGCTTCATAAGGGCCAGCACCCTCTTGTCTTAGTCTCGTAAAGTTTTCTGAAATAACAACAGAGTTATCAACTAACATCCCAAGAGCTATAACCAGGGCCAAAATTGTGATTGTATCAAGATTCATTCCCATTGAGGGCATAATTCCTAGAGTTGCCATAACTGCGAAGGGAAGAGATAAACTGGCCAAAATTCCAATTCGACCTGGTAGAAAGAGAAATAAAAAAACGATAACTAGGATTAATCCTGTTAAGGCATTTTCACTTAAAACTGTGAGTTTATTTTCAACTTTTATGGATTCGTCTAAATATGAAACAAATTTTAACTGTCCATCATATCTTTTTTGAAACGTTGACAGCACTTCAGTTAAATCTTTAACAAGTTTGATTGTGTCTGAACCACCTTTTTTACTTACAACTACGAGAGTGGCATCTTCTCCATTATATTGAGCTTTAGTTGTGATTTCTTTTTCACTATCTAAAACTTCTGCAACATCTTTTAATAAAATTTGTTGTCCGGTAAAATTTGATCTTATTAATACATTACCAAGTTCTTCAGAACTTTTCACTTTTCCTTCAATTCTTAAGAGCTTTTGATCATCACTTCCTTTTAGACTTCCACCTGGAACACTAATATTTCTCATTTTAATTTTTTGAATAACTTCATCAACTCCAATATGATGAAAGTGAAGCTTTTGTTGATCTAGTTTTACGACAAACTCCCTTTGTGCAAAACCAGTTAGTCTGGCCTCTTTGACATTCTTATTGTCTTCAAATTCTTCCTTGAGTGCGTCTGCAACTTTATCTCTTAATCTTCCATCATTATTTCCAACGACTGCTACTTCAAGCACTGGAAACTCTTCAGAATTTATTTCTACAAATTTGGGAGCTTCTTCTAAATCAACAGGGAGCTTGGTTGTTCTATCAACCGCCTTTTGAATATCACTCATGACTTCGTCTACATCTTCAACATTATCAATGTCTGCTCTAACCACAATCGTACTCAAACCTGATTGTGATGTTGATCTGACATCTTTAAGACCTGAGACTTGTCTGATTTCATCTTCGATAGGTTTAGTAATTTTAGTTTCAATATCTTCTGCCGAAGCTCCTCGATAAACAGTCGTAATAATGGCCTGGCCCATGTTTACACTTGGAAAAGATTCAGCGTTCATTTTAAAGAGTCCTTGAACTCCATAGATTATCAAAAATCCAGAAATGACTACAGTAAGTTTATAGTTTTCAATAAAAAATTTTGCTAGTTTTCCCATAAAGTTTTCCTATTATTTATTTATGTTGCAAGGTGTTTCTGTAAAAACAGAGAAGTAGTTTAATAAAGTAGTAATAACTGCTAATTTTGTATCAATTTCAGAGAGATTACTTTGAAGATATAAATCTTGATCGTTAATAAGATCTCTCACTGAAATTCTGGCCTGATCATATTTCTTTTTACTTATTTCCAAAGATTTTTTGAGATGAGTAGTATTTTCAACTTGTGCATCAATTACATTATTAAGGAGAAAAATATTTTTAACTGTTTGTCCGTGATAGGCACCTAATTTTCCTACAATCACTCTTTGTTGACCCTCATATCTCTTTTGTTGTAGCCTTTTTTTGATGTCTTCTGTTTTACCAATCTGAGAACCAAGAGGAATATCTAATTTTAATCCCAATGCATAGGCCGATTTGGCCTCATCAGGGTAATTAGAAAGACTCTCTGACATTCCAATTTTATTTGTATTTGAATCGACTTCTCCATAAAGTGATAAATCCCAATCACTATAAGTTGTATTATAATCTTGTAAGAGTTGGTTTTGTTTAGTTAAAAGTGAGAGGATTTCATCATATTTCGTATAGTCATATGGAATACTTGTTTGAGATGAAATAATTTGCGTGCACTGTGTAACGTCTCTGATTGTTTTTTCAAGCTCATATTTACCAAGTTCTATTTTTTTATCTGCTAGCTCTGGAAGAATTTCTTTAAGTTGTTGAACCAACGTCTCTTTTTGATAGTTTAAATATATCAACTGTCCTTTTCTTGCTGCATACTGAGATTGATATCGTGCTACCTCTCCAGCATCTGCAATAGAGTTCTTTTGTCTTTTTTTCGCCTCTTCAGCTTGTTTTTTAGAAAATTCAAGGAGATCAGTTGTGATCAATTTTGATTCATTATTTGCGACAAGTGACCAATATATTTTTCTTATAGATTGAAACAAAGCTTTTTTACGGATGTCTGATTCAAGCTGAGAATTTTGCACAGAAACCGATGAAGCATCTAAGATTCTCTTTGTATTTTTTCCTAGAAAATTTTTAAGTAAATCAACTCCAAAACTTAATTTTACACCACTTGTAGCATCTTCTTGTGGGAAGGCAGATAAAATGGCCATGTGAGAGTACGCCGATACACTTGTTGAAAACCCACTTTGGAAATTTTTGCTAACTCCTAATTCTACAGCTTTTGCTTCTTTTGTAATAGGTCTGTAAAGGTTTACACTTTGTTGATAAGATTTTGAAAGATTTGTATCCACATAACCAGTGGGAGAGAAGGCCTCAAGTTGAGATGATTCAATTTCTTTGGTTGAAAGTAGCGCAGCTTCAATTTCATCAACTCCAGGAGCACCTTTTTCAAAATATTCTTTAAGAACGTTCTCATCAATAAGAATGGAATTTTCGCTAGCTCTTAGAGAAAGGGATAAAAGAAGAAAAAGGGAGAGGAGTTTTTTTGCTTTCATTAATTTTTCCTTGCGTTAATATTCATACGTTTGTTTGAATTCATACGTTCGTATTAATTAAACGGCAAGTTTGCAAAATAATCAAGTAAATTCTATTTTAAAAAAATCCCTCATAACCACTTGAAAATATTAACAAGTTCAGAAAGTAGTTAATAACATTTGGAATATTATTGACGTTGATTGTCAATCACTCTGATTATTGGTAATTTGCTGCCAACGAAATGAGGAGTAATAAAACTTGAATTGTCCACTTTGTCTTTCTCCCAAAACAAATGAGCTCTCTTTCACGAAGATGGCCATGTATGAAGTCTGCAAAGAATGTCGTACGGTTTATATGAACCCAGAGTACTTTCTTAGCAAACAAAGTGAAAAAGAAAGATATGATTTACACAATAATACTGAGGAAGATCAACGTTATGTTGATTATATGTACTACAATATGCAAGAATGTTTGAGTCTATGTGATAAAAAATTTTCAATTGGCAGCTATTCATTAGACTATGGATGTGGTGCAACTCAAATCATGTCTAACCTTCTGGAGTCAGAGGGCCTTTGTTCCATTTCCTATGATCCACTCTATTTTCCTATCGAACTTAAAAAAGCTAAATTTGATTTGATCACGGCAATTGAAGTCGTTGAACATTTTAACAATCCTGCAAAAGAATGGCAGCAGCTCTTTGACCTACTGGCCCCTGACGGCGTTCTGGTTGTAAGAACTCAACTGATAACCGATGTCGTAGATTTTGAAAATTGGTGGTATAAGAATGATCCAACTCATGTCACTTTTTATCACGATATAGGACTAGAGTGGATTGCAAATAAGTATAATCGGAAATTAAAAATTAAAAATAATTTTATAGCATTTCTTTAGGAGCATATTTTGAAATTATATGGGATACCAAATTGTGACACTGTTAAAAAGGCCAAAGTACATTTAGAAAATAAAAATATTGACTATGAATTTGTTGATTTCAAAAAAAATCCACCAACCAAAAAACTCATTAAAGAAGTTCAGCTGTTTTTAGGAGAACTTCCTGTGAATAGGAGAGGGACGACTTTTCGTAAAATTAAAGATATCTATGAAGAAGCAAGTGAGAAAGAAAAAATTGAAATTTTAATTGTGAATTCATCTTCAATAAAAAGACCAATTCTTGTAAAAGATGAGAAAATTTGCGCTGTTGGATACGATGTCAATGAATACGATAGAATCCTTTGATGACAAGAAAGGTCGATGTTATGGATGCTTTCTATCTAAGAAGGCCTGTTTATGTAAAGATGTAACTCCATTTGAAGTAGTGACAAAATTTATCATATTGATGCATCCAAAAGAATTTAAAAGAGAGAGAACTGGAACCGGAAAAATTACATCTTCATTTCTATTGGATTCAGAAGTTATTTCAGGAGTAAATTTTGATCACAATTCTAGAGTAAATGAACTTTTAAATGATGAGCGTTTCACACCTTTTATTCTCTATCCTGGCAAAAAGGCCATGAACTTATCCACTCCACAGGGCAAACAAGAGATGTGTGAATTTATCTCTAAAAAACATAAAAATAACCTCATCTTCGTGATCGATGGAACATGGGCATGTGCCAAGACTATGATGAGGGAAAGTACATGTTTACACACTTTACCTCGTGTTGCTTTTACTCCTCAATTTGAATCTCAGTTTCATATAAAAGCACAACCTCATAAGCATTGTTTATCAACAATAGAATCTGTTTACTCGTTAGTTAAAGAACTCGAATTTCTGAAAATTGAAAAACCAGCTCCCTATGAAAATATGTTATCTACTTTTAATAAACTTAATGAATTTCTGATAAATTGTGCTAGGGATCCCTCTTTGTCGAGTTATCGACGAGGTCCAGGGTATAAAACGAAGGAAGAAAGATCTAGAGTTGTGAAGAAATGGACCAAATACAGTGTTTTTTATAATGAATAAATTATATCAATCTCAAAAAAGAATAGAATTTGTGAGAGTGATTAGCTACTTAAAGTAAAGATATGAAGAAGGTATCTTCGAAAAGAGGTGTTCATGAAAAAACTCATATTGATAATTTTGATGTTGTTTTCTTTTAGTATTCCAAGTTACGCATTTTTTTGGAACGATGATTGTACTGATAAGTCTGAACTTGATGAGATTCAAGGTAACTTTTGTATTCTGAAGGATAAAGATGGCCCCATCACTTGCATTGTCGTGAAAAATGCCACAAGTGGTGGAATTGATTGTACATTAGAGGGGAATATCGATTTAGAAAAATTTGAAGAACCAAAATCTCTTAGTTTAGAAATCAAAGGTGAAATTGAAAGAAGAGTTGTAAAAGATCGAATTTGCTATTTTTATAACAGCACTGAACAAACAAGTCATATTTCATGTGTAAAGGTTCAGTTTAAGTAGTCATCAGGGTTGAAGATTAATATCTGAAAGCTAAACTCGTATTAAATCCAATTTGGTAATCAAGATTCTCTCCAACTCCACTTAAAATAGACATTTCTAAAATGGTACTGGCCGAGGAGTTTTTGAAGTTGTATCTCCATCCAATATTAGCAAGTGATGAAAAGTCTGTGGCCTCTAACAAAATTTCTGAACTACTGTCATCTTGATCATCTAAAGCAAACAAATTTTGCAAATTAAAATTGATACTACTTCGTCCAAAATATAGTCCAGTGTAAAAACCCTGGGTGCTGTCTGAAAAATAATAGTTCATACCTATGTGGAATGCTGTAATTGATACAGAACCAATATAATTTGAATTAAAATCTTCTTCTAAGCTTGAAAAGGAATATTTAAATCCTCCTGTGATATTTTTAGCGAAAATATATTGAAAATCAATCCCGATATTTGGGCCAGATAAACTCTCTTTAACCAATTGACCTTCTCTTTTAATCTCACTATTGGCCACTCCAATGAGTAAGCTTGTAATTGTTTTTTTTTGCGGAGCTTGAGTATGTGTATCAATTTGAATATTGGGAGGACTCAATTCACCCTTTTGTCTTATATTTGATTTATCGTTTTCTATTTTATTTTCAGTGATAAAAAATCTAAAACCTCTAAAGCATCTGTGAAGGCCATCTTTGGTTTTTTCACAATGAGTTCTTAGTGGTGAAATTGTTTTCTCTCTTCCATCGCAGTCGTAGGAGTATTTGCAAAGACCTTCAAACTCTCTGTAAGCTGAATTCATGGCCTCTTCACGTGCTTTTTGTAAAGAAGAGTTCTCAGAGATACCACATACAAAATAAATGTTTTTTTCAATTCGTTGTGATGCTGTCTCTGTGCATAACCAATTGTTTGCAAAAAGAGAAAATGAAAGAATGTAAAATATTATTAACTTCAAATACATATTGCTCTCCAGTCTTTTATAGAATTATGCATATTTGCTGAAATCATATTATATATGTATGCTTATTGTGAAGTTTAACTTCTGAAATTGAATGGTCAAAATTGAAGGATTTATCATATGAGATGTGCAAAGTGTCTTTTGTTGAAAATGGCAGTTTTGTTTTTAATAGCTTCAAAGTGCCTATCTCGAGAAATTGCACTAATTGAACAGCTATACTGGCCAAAAAATATAGAGTCTAAAATAGATTTTGATTCAGCTTCTCGAGCAGAAATACTATTGTTTTATAAAACAATACAAGAGGAGCTTAAATCAAAGAATTTATCAAAAAATATTTCAGTTGAACAAGATAAAATTGATTATGAATCCATTAAAAAATGGTCAATAAATGTTCAGGAAAAATTGGTAAATCTTTATAAAACAGCTGCAAAATCATGTTCTCATGCAAACGAGATCGCTTGTTCATTTTCTGGTGATCATAAGCAATTTCTCAAATATGCACAAAAATTTTATGAAAATTTAGATGCGCAATATATTCCATGGAAGAAAGCGAGCTCAAAATTCTATAAGATTTATGCTAGAGAACAAATTCGACTTGCTGCTATTTTTAATAGAGTAAGTAGTGAAGTATTCAGTTTCAACGATTCTGAAATCTTAGGAGATAAATTCAACGATGGAGAGTTTTTGTTTACTATGGATGATGGCCCAGAGTTTGATCAGATCAATGAGTATACACAACTACTAACCTCATTGGGTATTTCTGGGATGTTTTTTGTGATAGGAGATAAGCTATCTAAAACAATTAAAAATTTAGGATTCACAAAAGTGAATAAAATATACTCCAAACATTGCATTGGTTCTCATGGGAAAATCCATAAACCCCACCCAAAAATTAAAAATTGGAAAGAATCCATCGAGACCACAGAGAAAATAATTAAAAAAATAAATTCCAATCAAAAAATATATTTTCGCCCACCTTTTGGAGAGAGAAATTCTGAAATCCTAGCATTTGCTAATGAAAAAAAAATGCCAATTATGCTTTGGAATATCGATTCGCTTGATTGGAACGAATTAGTATCTCCAACACAGTTAATTTCAAGAGTTGAGAAATTAATGCTCCTTTGGCGTCGAGGAATTCTTCTGTTTCATGATGATAGATTAAAGGCACTTGGATCAGTTAAGGCAATAGATTTATTCGTGAAAAATAATGATTTGAAGTGGTTAGATTGTTCAAAAACACTCTAAAATTAATAAGGCTAGTCTTTGCCATACCATCTAACAGAATAAAGATCATGGCGACGATTTTTAAGGACCTGTACAGTACCAGTATTTCTGGCCTCGCTTAAAGTATCTAATCTCAAATCGGCCATTGCAATCATTTCAACATTAGGAGTTGTTTCTTGTGCAATACCATCTCTTGAAAAATGAAAATCACATGGAGTGAGTATGCAGCTTTGTGAATAATGAATGTCCATATTTTTTACTCTAGGTAAATTTCCAACAGACCCACTTAAAACAACATAAATTTCATTTTCTACCGCCCTTGCTTGTGCGCAATATCTCACTCGGCAATAACCCTGACGTTCATCAGTAAGAAAAGGTACAAAAAGTATTTTTATTCCTTGATCAACGAGATGGCGAGTGAGTTCAGGAAATTCACAGTCATAGCATATTAATACCCCAATCGTTCCACAATCTGTATGAATTGGTTTTAATTCATTACTTCCGGTCATGTTCCACCAATATTTCTCACTTGGCGTAGGGTGAATTTTAGCTTGTTCATGAATAGAACCATCGCGTAAACAAATGAAAGAAGTGTTGTGAATATGATTATTTTTATCTTTAGTGGGATGACTGCCTGCAATTATATTCACATTATATTTTAGGGAAAGTTTGTGGAAGAATTTTTTTAATTTTTCGGTATAGGAAGTCATTCTCTCAATGGCCAGATGAGGGGCGATTTCTTCATTATCCACACTGAGAAGTTGCAAGGAAAATAACTCTGGAAACAATACAAAGTCACATTTGTAGTCACTAACAACATCAATATAGTATTCTACAAGTTGTTTAAATTCTTCAAAGGATTTAATTTTTCTTTGCCCATATTGAACAGTCGCAACCCGAACAGATGAGACAAAATTTGATGTTATGGATGATTTATTTGCTTTTTTATCTTGGTCTTTATCCTCATGTTGAGGATTTTTCCAAAGCATATGGGAAGCATATCCCATAGATTCCTCATCATGGGGTAAATAGTTTTTGAAATAACCAAGGATTTCAAAACCATTTCTAAGCTGAAATGATAAAACTGGATCTTTAATAGATTTATTGATAACTTTTTCAAAGTATTCATCAACTGATTTTAAATCTTTGATTTTTTCTTTGAGGTTTGGAATTCTTCCTGCGAAAACAATTCCCTTTAGTCTTAGAAATTGGCAAAGTTTTTTTCTTTCATTATAAAACCGCTGACCAATTTTTAATCTTCTTACGTTAGGATCGACACAGATTTCATAACCATAAAGATATTCTCCATCATCTTCATGAGTAGAACCATAACCTCCTCCAGTTATTTCACGCCAGGTGTGGGGTTTTAGACATTTTCTTCCAGAAATTCGTAAAGTTGCGCAGTATCCTACTATTTTACTATTATAGACTGCTACAAAATGACCTTGGGGAAAATGTGAAATCTGTGCCGCAATCATTCTTTCTGGATAGGGAGGCATATTTTGATAGCTCTTTTCAACGAGGTGAATAATACTACTAACATCTGCTTGCGTGGCATTTCTAATAATAAGTTTGGCCGATGTACTTTTGCTATTTGATTTGCTAGCAATACTTTTTGTGGTTTTTTTCTTCATGTCATTTTACTTTAGTTGGAGTTGAATTGAATTCTACCGTAAATCATTTAAAAAAACAGTATCTAAGATTAATGCATGGCAGTGTAGTTTGTTGACTTAATATTAGTGAGTGAACCTACAAATTGAATCAAAGTAATTTACAGTTAATGAATTATGATTTTCATTTAAACAACCATTTTCAATATATAATTTGGGTAAAAGAGTGTTATTAAATGTTACCTTATCGCGACAATGAAGATTGTTCTCCCACTGTTGTCCATTTATATGACGTCCAAACCATTCTTTGTAATTTTGTATAAAATTATTATCTAGTTTTCTTGATAGACCTGTTTCATTTTTACAAACATATTGGCCGTTATTTTTAGAAATATGAATCCAACGTTTTTGATATTTACCAATAACTACAATTCTAAGTTCTTCTTTAGAAGAAGAAAAAAGTGAGTTTGTATAGAAAAATGAAAAGAGAGAATAAAAAGTTATTATAATTCGCATAAACCAAATCCTTGAATTGATTCTTCATCTCTAAAACAACCTAACATAGTCGATATTTCTTTATTCATATAGGAAAGTCTTCTAATTTTATTGTTACCATGAGATTCCCTAGAATATTTTTTTTCTAAGATCATGAAATCATCATCAAATTTATTTTCAGGTTCATCGCAGAAAACGGCCACCATTTCTTGAGCAACTTGATATTTTTGTTTGTCATCTTTGGATTTCATTATGTCTGCAATGACTTTTGCAGACATCCAATCAGCAAAATTTTCAGAAGATTGATCTGCAATTCGTTCACTAATAAGCATTCCATTCTCATTATTTGTTTCATTGAAATTAATTTTATTGATCATTGCATTTAAATCTCTTGCTCTATTTATAGATTCTTGAAATATTTTATTTTTTTGCTCTTTTGATAATTCATTGAAAATTCTGGGGTCTTTACTTTTTCCATCACATTTCATAGCCGCTACAAAAAAATCTTCAGTGCTTACTTCTTCAATTACATTATTTGGTATTAAAAATCCGGTGCTCTTACGTCTCATCTCTACGGGATTTAAATATACTTCATTGCTTATTTCTTTTCCTTTCCGAAAAACTTTTTCAGTGGCCAGTTGTGAAAAAAGGTTATAAGTACTAAAATAACTTAATTGAATATCTGTAAATTTAAAAGAAAGCTCCGTCATGAGTTTATTATCCATTGGGAGAAGCTCTTTTTTGTTTGGCAAAAGGCATCTTGTGAAATTTTCCATTTGATCAGTAGGCCTTACGAGTTCACTATTGATAATTTCAGGTACTTTTGAAAAAAATTGATTCCATTTTGAACAATCTTTGATTTCTCCATTATTTGACTCTTCAAGTATTCCTTGTATGAGTGGCAAATCATTTAATTTGTCGCTTCTTTGTCTCTCAGGATCTATTGAGTGGGCCAGTTCATGTGCAATAACTGAGGTTAGAGTTGAATCAGATTGAAAGGCATTCATCATTCCTGCACATACAGTGAACTTATTATACTTTGGAGTGTAGTAAGCATTATTCTCTGTAGATTGACATGTCAAATTTGCACTTAGTAAACGAGGGTCAGAATAAGGAAGAGATAGATCAACACTTTTAATTTTTGATTTCAACTTATTTTTTAGATCTGTAGTAATATTTCTTTGATCAATAACTTTATAGAAACTTTCTTTAATTGAATTATAAATTTTTTCTATACGTTTCCATTGTGGGGATTCTTTGTATTTTGCTTCAAGTATTTTGTTTGTGATTTCATAGTTTACAGTTAATAGTTTTTCCAGATCGTTATTTGATAGATCTTGGCCCTTAGTATTCTCTAATTCAGGGTAGATCTCGTCCTGTCTTCTAGTTATTATTTTCCCAATTTCTTTAGAAATATCCTCCATTGCTTCTTCTAAACTTTCTTTCCACTTTTTAGTGGAACTTTCGTTTTTGAGAATTGTGCGTTCTCGTTCAATAAGATCTTTAAGTTTCTTATTATTTTTTAATAGACTCGGAAATTTTTCAAAAGAATCAACAAACACTTTTTCATCTATTAATAAAATTTGGGAAACTTCACTCACTTTACTATCACCGATATTAAATGAACTTCCATTACGAATGAGATTTCCATTATTTGTAGAATTCCAAAGAGTATCACAAAAATTTTCAACGATTGAAGAACAGTTCTCTTTCGAACCTTCATTACATTTCTCTGGACAGCCTATTTCTGGAGGCAAAAGCGAATTGCTGGCCTTATTTGAAACTTGATTAATATCTGTAATTTTTAACTCTTCAGCAAACAACTTAGATATTAATAAGTAAGCAGTAATCAGGAGAAGAAACTTCATATATTCAACCTTGAATAATATTCTTAATTTGATTCCATAGCTAATTGTAAAATGGATGTAGTTTTTGAACAATTTAAAAAATGGCACAGCCGGCAGGATTCGAACCTGCGACCTAGCGCTTAGAAGGCGCTTGCTCTATCCAGCTGAGCTACGGCTGCATTTATAAATATAAAAAAGATAACTGCCAGAAAAGCTGAGGCCCATTAGATTCAATGGGGTGTAACCTTACTTGGCAGTTAGGAGGCAAAATGTAAGCTTTTTGCAAAAAACTGTCAAGATAACAAAACCAATACATCACTATATTTTTTAAAAAGAGAAATATTTTTGATTCACTGATTAAGTGTGTTAAATAGTAAAAAAAAATGGGAGCGAAGATTGCAAGCAATTGTTTTAAAATCAGCAAAACGTAACTTTGAATGTTTAATAATTGAAAATCATTTAAATGTGAAAGCTGCCGCATTTGGAAATCTTCTCAAAAGTGGAAATATCGTTGTAGGAGATAACGTCATTCTTAAACAAGAAAATAATGAATGGATGATTGTAGAAATTCTACCACGTAAAAATGAAATTTATCGAATGCTCATTAGAGAAAATAAGAAAAAAGTCGTGGCCAGCAATTGTGATGCCATGGTTATCATAAATTCAGTCTCTAAACCCGAATACAAAAGAGGACTCTTAGACCGTTTTTTAGTACGTGCTTGCCAATGGGGTATCAAACCTTATGTCGTATTTAATAAAATGGATCAGCTTGATGTCGAAGGACTAGATATTTATTTCGAGGCCAGTAGATTGTCCAAACTTGGAGCAAAATGCTACGACATCAGTGCAAAAGTAGAAGACTATAATAATAAAGTGCTCAAGTATGGAATCAATGATCTCGCTAAAGATCTGACCGGAAAGACTGCAATATTGATGGGGCAGTCTGGCGTTGGGAAAAGCAAGACGATCACAAGATTAAATGGTGGGAAACAAGTTGCTTTATCCGCTGATGTAGGCAAAAAAGGCAAAGGTGTTCACACTACAACATGGGCCGAAATCATTGATTGTGGATCTTTTTTATTCATTGATTCCCCTGGAATTCGCTCCTACTCGCTGGATGATATTAATCCAGATGAATTACTCGAGTATTTTCCCGATTTAGAAGAGATTGCTGTTACGTGTAAGTTTAGTAATTGTGCTCATCAGGAAGATTCAAAAGGATGCTCATTTTGGTCAGACAAATTCACCGAAAATGAAAAATTATTACTTCACTCCAGACTTGAGTCATTTTGTCGGATTAAATCTGAAATCTCTCAAACTCCTCAATGGGCCAAAAAATATTGAAAAATATACTCCCTCGCGTTAATCCTGCACGAATGGTAATCTGTTATCGATAGTCACGTTTCATGGAGGAAAGATGACTGATGATGTGCTAGATTTCCAAAAGAAAAGAGAAGAATCTATTGAGAAAAAAAGAAGAAACTTTGAGAGGATTCTCTTTCAAAGCACCCTGGGAGCATATAGCGTTGTAGATGATGCTGGAAGTATACACCCTATACAATTAGTTGATATCTCAAGAGATGGATGCCTTTTTCAAGTGCCTTGGGATCCTAAACAAGGTGGCCAAAAATTTCAAAAAGATACTGAAATCAATATTAGAATGTACTTTTCAAAAATTGAATATATTCCAGTTATATGCCTGGTAAAATATTCAAATGAGTATGTTGATGAATCCGGCCAGGTTTATCTACGTTATGGCGCCGAATTTGACAAAACAACGACTTCTTTCCAGGCCATGGAAAGTTTTATTGAATTTCTCTACAAGTTTGCTGAACACTCTGCCATTGATAAAGGTGATAAAAAAGTCTTCTTTATTTAACTCTGAGATTGGCGCTTAAGGCCAGTCATGGTATCCAATGACAAGGCCATAAGTGAGGTAAGAAGTGAAGCTGGCATTGTTGGGCCAATGTTCTCAAATTTCAGAGATTTATAAATTTTTAAGTGAAAACACAATTTATGTGTCACATTTTCACTCAGATCAAAACATAGAGGATCAATCTCTATATATTAAGCAGATCGACTCTATTCCTCTATCAATTGGAAAAAGATACCTAAAGAAAGAAGAGGTAATACTCAATAGAACTCGTTTGGCCGATCTCTTTCGCGTTCACTACGAGGTTATTCCTTGTACAAGTAACTTTGCCAGTACAATTCAAGATAATGAACATATTTTTAACTCACTCCAAGAAACTTACGAAACGTATGAAGACTTTGATATTGTTATTTCTCTAAGTTCATTTCATAAAGCACCTGTCGATTTGAGAGGAAACCACTTAGGGGTGCTCAACGAGAGAAAATTTCGGTTTAGAGAAAATGTCAAATCTATTGGCCAGTTGCCAAGTTCAATTACAAACTTACTAGAACATTCAACAAAATTAATCATTGTTGGAAATGATCCGCACTTAAAAGAAATTGAAGACGATCTTATAGAATGGATAAAAAAAAGTAAGAAACATATTGTGACGATTCTCTCTCAAGAGGGCCAATCCTGCTTGGATAAATTATTAAGAAATTCATTTCAAATCTATGAAGATGAAATTAATAAGTATGAGGAAAGTGTATTTAAATGGAGAGAGCTTGCTGACTTTGAGAAGGCCAAGATCTTAAAACCCATTGAACCTGTGAATCAAGTTCAACATTTAATAGATTTAATTCCTGTATCTCTAGATGAACTGATTGACCGAAAAGAATGTTTTTTAACATGCGAGGAAAAAAACATCGATCAAATTGGAGCTACAAAAACAATTCCGTATGACCAAGTGATTATAGCAAATGGTAAAGAATATGGTGATGACTTCTTTAAAAGTTTAAATTACAACAATAAAAAGCAAGTCATTCAAGAAGAAGAGCCTGGACTTTATTTTATTGATCTAAATCAGGAGTTAAAGGGCCAGTTAGAAGAAGTCTTGCTGGATTTACAGAGATATTTTCGGAGAAAAAATTGAGAATAATAGGAATTCTTATCGCAATATATCTGAGTGGTTGTTCAGCGCTTGGGCCAGATCCAAAGAGGATTTTAATTCAAGAATATAATCAAGGGAGTTTATATTTAAAGTATTTTCATCCCAATCGACCTGTATGGGATAAGATTTCAGATATTGGATCATGCTATATTGAAAATGATTTATCCTTTATTGATATTGATACAGTTAAAAAAGAGCTCAAGTTAAAACTCTCTGAAACATTACAACTTCAATATGGTCTAAATGTTAAACTCCAAAAATTAAAAAAATTCTATAAAATAGATTATATAGATCAGAAAGAAGAAGAAAAAATATTTTATGAACTTACAGATAAGGTTTCTTCCGGCATCCTTTTTTTTAATCCACCTAGTTATAAAAGAATTAGCTTAATTTGGGTCGATCCTTTTTATTTTCCTAAAGGTGCAAAGAAAGTTTTTAAGAATTCAGAGTTAAAAAATATTTTTACTAGGGAAGATGTTCTCTCTGGCCACCCTGTCTTGATTAGTTTCTGTCTTTCAACTGATGAATTAGAAAATATTGTAAGGTCAAATAATTTACAAAACGTTGATCCATTTGTGCTTGGTAATGAAATTACTACACCAAGAAAAGATGAACTCGGCGCCATTCGACCAAGAGAAAATATATTTTTGTTAAATTCGATTTTTATTAATAAAGAAGTGAATTTATTTGTTCCTAGAAACTCAAATATTGAAGGAGCATTTGAAGGAGATTTCAAAGTAAGGAGTATTTGAATGTTTAATTTAGGAAGTGTTAAAAAAATTGATTACAAAGAAAATGTTTCAAAATTATATGCTCATTTTCAAACAAATCATGGAGATTTTAAAGTTGAACTTTTCCACGATAAGGCACCAGAAACGGTTTGGAATTTTGTCAACTTAGCAGAAGGAAGACAGAAAACGAAAAGAGAAGGAAATTACTTTGATGGTTTGACGTTTCATAGAATCATCGATGGCTTTGTTATCCAAGGTGGCTGTCCTCAAGGAAATGGACGGGGAGGCCCTGGATATAAATTTGATAACGAAATTCATCCTGATCTTTCTCATGGACAAGAAGGAATACTTTCAATGGCCAATGCTGGACCAAACACTAATGGCTCACAGTTTTTTATTACTTTAAACGATGTTTCGAGTTTAGATGGTGGATACAGTATATTCGGGCAGGTGGTTGAAGGAATTGATATCGTAAAATCAATTGGAAAAGTACGTACTGGACAGAGTGATTTCCCGATAGAAAAAGTAGAAATTGAAAAAGTAAGTATAGAAAGAATTAATTAAGAGAAGATTGAATGTCTTCGACCATTAGTTGGATATATTCGTTTCCATTAAAACGGTTAATTCCTAATGTGTAATAGATATCAATTGAACTTTCAACTTGAGAACTTTTATAAGCATCTTCAGCTGGCATTGTATTCCATTTGTTTACCCAATTGAAACTAATTCCCTTGAAAGTTGCCAGTGAGTTAGTTGATGAAAAACTCCATCTGACATGTTTTTCTTTTAGAAGATCAAATGACTTGATATAGGCCTTTTTGGTTCTAAATAACGGTTTAGGATTTCCCATACCAAAAGGTTCTAGTTGATTTAAACTTTGTAATAAATTTGGGTTGATGTCACTAAATTCAATATCTAGATCGCTAGATTGAATTTTCGTTCTCATAATATAGGGAATTTTTTGAATTTCAACATGCATATTGCGTTTAAAAAGCTCAAGATTTTCCTTAATCATCGAAAGCCCTGCTGCCGCTTTATGCCCACCAAATTTGATAAACAAGTTCTTCTGTGAATTTAAAACTTCAAAAAGATTCATTTCACCTGCGGCCCTTGCTGAAGCTTTTATTACGCCTTCAGTTTCTGAATTGCAAAACACGATGGCCGGCATTTTAAATTCTTCAACTAATTTTGAAGCGACAATTCCTATAACACCTTCATGCCAATGTGGTTCATACACAATTAAACACACTGTTTTAGCATTCAAAAATGAAAGAACTTGTTTCTTTGCTTCAAAAAAAACTTCATTTTGTATAAATTTACGCTCATTATTGCAAACATCTAAATGTGAGAAGTGTTCATATGCAATTTGTGGATCTCGAGCGATAAGAAGTTTGAGAGATTTTTCTGGATGATCCAGTCTTCCCTTAGAATTAATAAGAGGGCCTATGTGAAATGATAGTTTTTCACTGGAAATAGGGGACCTCAACTCCTCAGGAGTAAAGAAGGCCTTAAGACCGCAATAGGGAGTTGAAGGTATTTGTTTTAAACCATGTCGTACAAGTTTAAGATTCATTGGAGTTAATTTTGCAAGATCACAGACTGTACCTATGGCCACAAATGGGAGTAACTCATAGAGACTTTTAATTGGCGTATGGGTTCTATCCCAGATTTTTTTTACTTGAATGGCCAAAGCAAAAGCGACACCAACACCTGCTAAATATTTAAGCTCAGAGTCTTGAGATTCATCTCTTCTATTTGGATTAACAATTGCAAAGGCCTTAGGCATTTCAGGTAGAGCATCATGGTGGTGATCCGTTATTATGAGGTCAACTCCTAATTCATTAGCTCTATCTGCTGCTTGAGAATTTGTAATACCACAATCAACTGTAATCAGAAGTTTTACTCCTTGAGAGCTGGCCTTTTCAACTGCAGGTGGGTGAATTCCATAACCTTCAATAAATCGACTTGGTTGAATCAAATCAACTTCAATTCCAAAATATTTAAAAAAGAAATAAAGCAAGGCGCATGAAGTAGTTCCATCAACATCATAGTCCCCATAGATTGCTATTTTTTCTTTGTTTTCGATGGCCTGAATGATTCTTTTTGCAGACTTGTCGATATCTTTTATATTAGTAAGATCTGGCAATTGTTTAAGATCCCATGAAAAAAAATCTTTCATTTGATTTTCATTTAATCCTCGACGAGCCAAGAGCTCAATTACTTTTGGGTGAATTGTTTGATTTGAATTATTTTGCAGACGACGTTGATTTATAATTTCCATACGCGAAGATAGCACATTTGCAATCATCTAACTTGAGCAGGTGCAGCGTATGATTACCAAAGAGCGTAAATACCTTTAATCAGATCTTCTTCATCGAGTTCATTGCATGGAGAAAAAAGTTCGTAGAATTCTTGAGAATTGTTTGCATGCACTTTGCCAAAATAATTTAAAGGTAGAAATGATCTATTGCAGGATTGACATCTTTGAGGTTCGACCATCGTTTCCATGACCTCACCACAGTGGTGGCACTTTTTGATTAATATCCTTACTTTTTCTTTAATTCTTGTAGCTGAGATTTTCATTCGGGTACTCCTTCTGAGTCTGAGTGAACATACTGCTCAGTTGAGTTTCTCCTCGACAATAGTGTGAAAAATTTAATAAAAAAGCGGAAATTTTTTCCGCTTTTTTGATTTAAGAAGACAAGCTTTGTTGGGCATTAAGCATAAGTCAATTACTTAGCGCCAAAATATTTTTAAAAGAGAAAACTATCAGTTCGATTGCCAAAGTTAAAACTATTCGATCCTAGAGTATATGGATTTGATCGAGAGGCCTGTAGAAAACTTGGTATAGTGAAATTATCAACATTGTTAGTATCTATATTTGATCTATCAAGTATGTAAGAGTTGGTATCGTAAACATTATAGCCGCTATTAATATTATTATTTCTCCAATTATACTGTACTTGTGGTACATAAAATCTGTCCCACATATTTTCATAAGTTTTCAGTTTGAAATCATACATCTCTTTCATATAGTTGTTTTGCATTTGCAACTTGAGAAGTTCAAGAGATGGATTCGCTTGGGAATTTTGATTTGCAAGCATTTTACTCATCATATCTGTCATTGAGAGAATGAGTGGTTGAAGAACTGTAACGACTGCACTAAGAGTCTCTGTTTGTTCTTTAGAAACTTTCTTTGATTTTGATGATGAAACAACTTCTTCGTCTTCATCTTTATTTTTCTCAATTTTCTCTAATAATTCAGCTTTTTCTTTTTCAAGTTCAGCAATTCTATCGTCTTTACTTAGTTCAGTCTTGGTCGGAGTATCTTCTTTCTTTTGTAATTCATCTTTGCTTGCAACTGCTTCTTGAGTTGTTTCTACAACCTCAGTTACATTTTCTTTAACTTCTTCTGTTAAAGGTTGAACTTTAAGTGAAGGATCAATATTACATACAATTTCCTTCTCAGTTTGATCCTTTTTCCCAATATTCTCAGATGTACATTTGCCTTCATAAATATTTTTTTCAGCTGGAACTAAAATACATGAAGGAAAATGATAATCGTTAAAGCTTGAAAATTTTGCATCATCTGCATTGAGAAGTTGATCTATATAAAGCATTAATAACTGATATTTTAAATGATCACTTGAATCTTCAGCACTAAATTGTGAGTAGATTGCAAATTTGAGTGATTCTAATTGTTCATGAATATTAATTTCTCCATTTGCATCTTTAGAAAGTTCTACTGTTTGCTCTAAATATCTACTGATATATCGTTTCAAAATATCTTCTTGAGCTGCCTTCGATACTTCCGGATCTTTGTTTGAAGAATTTTCAAATTTGATTTGATCAGACATTTTAGTATCAAGTTTTAAATCTTTTATGTTTTCTAAAAAAATGAGACCTGCTGATTTCTCACCATCTTGAATTGATTCATATTTTGCGAATTTTCTGGCCCTCTCTAAGTCAAGTCGCTCAAAAGGTGCACCTAGTTCCTTTGATTGTTGAAGAACTGTTTTAAATTCTTCAATCTTTTTAGTCATACTTTCTGAATGATCTTTAATTTCAGCTTCATAAGGTAAGATATTAGACCTAATATTTACATAGATCTGATTAATAAGTTTTCTTTGAACTTCAAATTTCTGAAATTCGCTACTTTCTTTTGGTAAATCGAGATACTGCTTTTTGAGTTCATTTATTTTAACGATTTCTGAAGATATTTGATCTTTAGAATTTATTTTGGTTTTACTAGCGTCATCAGAATCAGCTCCATATGAATTGAATAAAAGACTAAAGAGCAAAAGAGTTTTTATAAGTTTATTCATTTTTTTCTCCCCGAAACAATATGAAATACAGATTTTTAAAGCAAAAATGATGCCATTTACCTGTTCTCCATTAAATTCAATAGTTTTGAGTATAAACGTGCGTGAAAATTGGTCAAAAAAGATGAATAAATTATAAGTTTGTCTTATTTTTAGACGATTTTTTGCCTCTCTAACAAAAAAGTTGAAGTTATTGAAAATTCATTGGTACCCACTTAGAGTTCAAAAATCCGCATACTTGGAGGATTTTAAGCTTAAAATACTGCATATTCCTATAACCATAAGCTCTTTTCTTTATTGTTTTGATGACGTTGTTTATTCCTTCTGAAAGTGATGAGGTAACAGGGTATTTGAAGTAGTTTCTGAATGTATCCCATCCATCATCAAACGTTTTCCACCATTTTTTTAGTTCATAGAAGATCCCTGCTTGATTTATCCATTCCCCCATCTCTTCAAACTTTGCTCTTGCTTCCGGAGCTGAAGCAGATTCAAATATCTGGTGCATACCTTCTTTAATGAGTTCTAGGTAAACAAAATATTCATTATCTCTCATGACTTCCCGAATATGCCGGTTCTCAGCTTTTGTTCTTCGATCAGATTTTTTAGTGAATAACTGTTTAAATTTGCCACGAGTCAGTCTCTTTTGTTCTCCTTTGCACATGTGCTCATTTAACCACTGTCTCTCACTATTAATATAGTTTTGAAACGTCTGCATGATATGAAAACGATCCCATACAAAAATAGCGTTGGGACAGTTCTCTTTCACGCTAAGTTTATATCCATCAAACTGATCTGCCGCTACAACTTCAATCTCTTCACAGCGCTCTTTTCCCATGACATGAAAAAACTCATTAAGTGCTTCTTTAGAGCGGCTTTCAGACACCCAAATAACCCTCCTAGTGTCCAAGTCACAGATTATCGTGAAAAAGCGTTTATCCCTGGACTCTTTGGCATGATACTTTTTCTTTCTGGCATAGACTTCGTCTACACAAATCCTCCTGACCTTTGGGATCTTGTAGTGTTGAAACATCCGCTTCATTCTTTTAAAATCAAACCGCCACATACTCATAGGATCATTGCCAGTGAACTCAGCGGCCCGAGAGACTGGAGTAATCTCACAAAGACGTCCTAACCACCAAGCATATTCCTCGGTTACGTGCGGAGTCTCCTCAGAGATCCAGTCAATTTTAGAAGTTCTAATTTTTTTACAATTACCGCATCGATGCTTAGTTCTTTTAAAGATGTAGTATCCCTTAAAACCATGAATATCCATTGTGCGAACTTTGACTTTATGCTCGCTAACTTTGGCTGCATCAAGCTCATGACAACACCTGGAACACTGTTTAACTTCACGTCCATCTTTGATAAATATCTCAATAAAGCCTTTATCTAACCACTCTTTAGTGTCTGTCACGTCAAAACCAGGGATGCAGTAACGGTGAATACGTCGTAAACTCATAGTTCAATCCTTTGAAAAATTAAGTATAAAGAGAGGATAACAATGAAGTTTAAATCGTATAAGAGAAAAGAAGGCCCATGTAGAATAGGGTCTATTGAGATGCCCAAATTAAGATTGAAACATTCAGATTTTTTTGAAGAAATAAGGGATCAAATTCCTGATAAAGATTATAAGGAATGGGAAGAAGATGCATTATTCTTTTTGTTTTTAAAACCTGAGATGGACCTGGACAACTTAAGACCTGAAAATATTGACGAGTATGCTGAGTCAATTATTGGTTTCCCTAAAATCAACTTTTTTGATTAAGATCCCGATTTTTTTACTTCTTTAACTGATTTGAACGCGATGAGAAGCACATATTGTAATTGAAGAATTGAAACCGTATAAATTCAATCTCAATGACGAGTTTATGGTGACAAGAATATCAAGCACCATTATAAAGATCCTCATGAAAAAGTATAAACGCGTCTATATTGAAATAACCAATGTCTGCAATTTAAAGTGCTCTTTTTGTCCCATTGATGAACGACAAAAACAATTTATGAAACTCAAGGATTTTGAGTCAGTTCTATTTCAGGTTGCTCCAATCTCAGAACAAATTTGTCTACACCTTATGGGTGAGCCTCTGGCCCACCCAAATTTCAATGAAATTTTAAATATATGTGAACAATTTGATACTCAAATTCAACTCACAACAAATGGACTGCTATTGAGAAAACATCAGCAAACTATTCTCGGCTCTCCTATTATAAGACAAGTGAATTTCTCTCTACAAAGTTATATGGATAATTTCCCATCAAAACCTCTGGAAGAATACCTTGAGCTTATTTACAACTTTATAGTCTTAGCATTTGAACATAGACCAGAGCTATATTTAAATATGCGCCTTTGGAATATTGACGACCTTGATTCACTAGAAAATACCCCGATATTTGAATTCTTCGAGAAAAAATTTGATATTCAAATCAATAGAAATCTTGAACTTGCAAAAATTAAATCAAAAAAACTACGAGGACGTTTATATCTACACTTTGATTCACGTTTCAAGTGGCCTAGACTTGAGAACGAATTTCAATCAAAATCTGGTAGATGTAATGGTCTTATAGATCATTTTGCTATTCATGCTGACGGAACAGTCGTACCTTGTTGTCTTGATGATCAAAAGGTTATTAATCTAGGAAATGTTCTAGAAGATTCAATAGATTCAATTTTAAATTCAACTAGAGCGAAATCTATACAACAAGGATTCAAAAATAATCAATTAATAGAACAGCTATGCCAAAAGTGCACTTACATTTGTAGATTTAATAAAAAATCTTAAATGCACGCCATTTAACTCAAAAAGAAAGTCGATTTGTTCGTCATAAAAAACTGAATTTAAATTCAAAATAACTTAGGATCTACAAATGTAGATCCTATAAAAATTAAAATGTTTGAGTTAAAGAAACAACCATCTTTCCAGTTGTATTTTTATCATGGTACTTCGAATCTAAGTCAGTCCCAATATATTTTATGTTTGCGACGAGTCCTTCTTCAAAACTTCTGCTAACTCCAAAATGAAAATACATATAACTATCATCTTTTCCATTATTGAATGACTTCACATCAAACGATCTAAAACCAATCTGAGTATCTACTGACCACATTTTGTTACATTCATGTGTGTATGAGAACCAATAGAATAGTTCATCATTGTTTTCCTCTCCAAAGTACTTAGGAGAAATTGAAATACCTGCACCAAATCCCATATAACCAAGAGATAACAAATATTCTAAATAATTTCCGTGTCCATAGTGAAGATAGTGATATGAGAAAACTGTAATGTCCCAAGACAAATCACCGTGAGACATTCCATATCCAACTCCCAAATCGGCCTCAGTTCAATCAACTGCTGTGACACTTTCAACTGACGTAGGAGAGAAAAAAGTATCAATATGTAGTCCAGATTCATGCGACCATCCTAAAGTTCCCTGAACTGTTGCTTGATCGGCAGATGAAGAAAGTCCTCTTGCATCGTAGTTTGAAGTTGCTGTAACTGATCCATAAAAACCAGCAAACACTTGAGTAGATAAAAATGTCAGAAGAAAAAATTTTTTCATAACCATCCTTTTATATTTTGCTATTCAAACTCTTTGAGTATTTTGTCAAATAGTCCTGTTTTTTTAATAGTTTTTAATCCAAAGTTAAAATCAGAAATTAAATTTTTTTGGTTTTTACCTTTATTTGACCAGGCAATATAAAACATTTTATCTTCTAGTGTTGGCCGTAAGAACGAAATGTTATCCTTAAGTTGTTTTGCAATATTTGTTATAATGTCTTTCGCAACAGTTTCATCTATTACGGCAGCATCTATCTTCCCTCCACTTACCTTAAGAAGATTTGCTAAATCGCTGGCAACTTGAGTTTTGTTGATTTTTTTAGATGTATCAATATCAATTGTATTAACATAACCTTTTACAACACCAATCTTTATTTTCTCAATATCTGAAATATTTCCGCTATAGGAAACCTTGGACCCTTTTTTGACTGCGAGAACGAGGGGGGATGACATAAAGGCATCTGAAAAGATAAAATCAGTTCTTCTTGACTCATCGAAATATTCTGGAAATAGGCCATCAGTTTTGCCAGATTTAGACCTAGATACGGATGTGTCCCAATCTTCAAATTCTAATTTAAGTTCATGGCCCTTTATTTTAAGTGCTTCTCTGACGACTTCAGCTACAACTCCATTTTTTTTTAAATTATTACCAATAAAAGGTGGCCAGTTAAGAGTACTTAAGGTCACCGTTTGGGAATATAATTTAGAAGTAAAAAGGGCACAGAGCAATACGGTCTTAAACATAAATTCTCAAGTTGTTGAGGTTTTATACAGTTTAAGTAAAAAAATAAATATAGCAATTTATTTATTTTTTTCTCCGTATCAAATGACAAGATCTTTAATATTCGTTCAGATCATCAAAATCATCATATTCTTCTTCTCCACCAAGTGAAGAATCTATTTTTTCTAGTTTTGAGAAGGCCTGGTTGAAAGTTTGGTTGATTTTTTTATTTTCAATCATTGTTTTTTTGATTCTTATCATTTCCATTTTCATTTTTGCCTTCAGTTCCATAGCTTTTTCTCTGGCCTGTCTCTGTCTTTTTAATGCCTTTACTTTATTTTCCATTCTGACAACCATAGGATGTTCCTTTGGGGCCACAGGTTCTTTCTTTTTTTCTACAGTTCCAGAAATGTCTATTGGTTGAGAATTTAAAAAATCAGGTTGTTCAGTCTCTTGAGCAAAAATTCCAAGCGCAAAAATTGTAAAAAGTAGTATTGAGATTGTGTTTTTCATTTAAAGTTCCTTTTCACCAAAATTTAGAGTTACTTTTCTATACATCATGCGCAATGTCACAGCTAGCCTTAACAAGATCACTTTAAAAGAATGAGTAAGAGATACATACGTCACAATAAAATATTTTGATAATGATGCTCGAAAGACCCTAATAAGAAAGTTCAATTTAAAGAAATGAATTATGAGTTGAGCTATGGACTTCTGGCCTGTGGAACCAATTAACAATATGTTACATTTTGCGACAAAAAATTAAAGCTAAATTGCCTATATGTTGACGTTTTTAGTCAATCTTTGCTGCGATCATTTGATTATACTGTGTCAAATAACCAAATAATTAGTTTCTAACTACGTGTGTATGTTGGAGGAAAAAATGGAAAATGGGCCAAAGAGATGTTTTGATAATATTGCCGAATTGGTTAGGATTTCACGGCTAAACCACTCAAAACGATATTCTCAAACAGAATTGTCTGCATTTTTAGGCTATAAAAATGGACAATTTATTAGCAATGTAGAAAGGGGCATCTGTAGCATACCTGTTAAGTCATTAAAGAAGATTTCAGACCTTTTAGGTATTTCTCCAGAGGATATAAAAGAAGCGGTTCTTAAAGACCATGCTCAGACAATAGATAACTTTTTTTCTTACTATAAACAGCAAGGCAATGTCTTTGACTCATCAGATATTGTTCATACAAAAGATGGTATATTACGAGAGTCTTTTGTATAATGGTTTCTCATAGTTTATGAGTTTTTCTGTTACATATTGCTTTTAACTTGTCGTCTGTAGACTCCAGGTGTTTTTCCTGTTTGTCTCTGGAATGCCCTTTGAAAAACACTTTGTTCAGAATAACCTAAGAGATAAGAAATTTCATTGATCGAAAGGGCCATATCAGCAAGATGAATTTTAGCAAGCTCTTCCCGTGTATCCTCTAAAATTTTCTTAAAACTAGTTCCTTTTGCCTTTAAATGCCTTTGAAGGGTTCTTGTTTCTAATCCCAAATGTTTTGCAATTATTTCAATTTTTGGGGCCCCTCCTGGCAATTCTTTTGCGAGATATTGATGGATTTCATAGATCATATCCTCATCGCGTGGAAGGGTATTAGATAGATTTGTGAGGTATTGAACGAGAATTGTACCTAAATTACTATCGGCCCGTTTCATTTTTCGAGTCCAATCTGATTTAAGCACTACAATTTCATTTATATTTTGTTCAAATTTAACCTTTGCATTCATGATCTTTTCGTACTCTTCAATTGGTGCCCTAGGCCTGTGCCTGAAGTGAATACTTGCCGGGGCCCAGTTATCAATCATAGATTGAATTCTTTTAGAAGATGAACAAAATATGTACTCAACTAAAGTAGGTGGAATAAGGTCTTGTCGTTCATGATATTCAAGTTGAATAGAGTAATGGTCTGACCTTTCCTGTATCTTCATTAAAGTGCTAGTGTTTGCAAGATGGATGAACTCAGCAAGTTTTTTAAAACCTTCACCTAATGTTTCCGAAGTTGCAATAACATATTCTAAAGCTTGATAGGCCCCAAGGGGAATTCTTTGATCCGCATGAAGATGCAGTAGTGGATCATGAGAGATTTGCCTGGCCAGTTCTCCAAACTCAAGGACACAATCTGTCGGGAGGTATCCGCCTTCTTTAAAAACGACTTGTCTAGTTAAACCAACTTTATCTAAGAGTGGAGAAACATCAATTCCTTCTTCCTCTAATAATTCTATTACAGATCGCGTTGATACATTTAATGTCAATTTCTTTCGTCTCATACAATTATGCTAACAAATAAAATATAATTTCGCATCATTGAAGGCAGCTCGTTACAGAAATTTCTGGATTTTATCCAAGATAGACTGAAAATTATCTGGGCGCAATGCACATTCATTTGCACCTTTTTTAATAATTTCCTTAAGGTCAGAAATTTCATCCTGTCCACCTATGTAGATGATGGGAAGCTCTTTTTGAGCTTTAGTTTCACGTATAAGTGATATAATCTCAATCGGTGGCATGTCTGAACAATGATCTGAAATAAGAATTAAGCTATACTCAGTCCTCTCAAGTAAATGCAATGCTTGAAATCCACTTCCGGTTAGCTCAACATTCATCCCTTGCATTCTGAGTCTTGAGCTCAAATTGTTCCTTCTAGTTTGATTATCATCAATATAGAGAATCAAACTTTCAGTACTCATACTATTCATATTTCCTCTTTTTTTAAAAAAGAATGCAATTATTCATCTATTAGGTGATTTACCTCACATATTTAAAAATGTACTACATATATATTCTGTTAACAACGCAATTGGAGGATAAATGAATGTTAAGGTGATCGATTTGATGTCTAAGGATGTTATAACGGCCAGAGCTGATTATACAATTGAAAATATTAAAGAGAGAATGAGAAGTAGAGGTTTAAAATGTATTCCAATTGTTAGAGATAACGACGAAGTTTTAGGTATTGTATCCTTGAGTGATATACTCAAAGTTGAAAATCCAAATGCATCTGTAACCAGTGTGATGACAAAAAAAGTTTTTACAATTCCCGAGTATGAAGATGTTCAAATTGCAGCAAGAATTATGCGAAATCACAAAATTCATCATATTGTTGTAACAAAAGAAAAAAAGGCCATTGGAATTGTAAGCTCCCTTGATCTTTTGAAACTAGTTGAAGGAAAACGATTTGAAATGAAAAATCGATCAACTGAGAGAAAGCACGGAACAGGTAGGCGAAATGCCCTGGAAAATTAAGTAACTACCTGAAAATACAGGTTTGATTTTTTTATTCTTAAGTACTTGATCAAAACGCTCGATAAGTGAAATGATGAAGAAAATATTTTTATATTTCTTAATATTTCTCACATTTTTTGAATGTGAGTTAAAAGCACTTGAGTCAAGTGAATTGAAGGCAATTTTTGTTTTTAAATTGATCAATTTTGTAGAGTGGCCTAATAGAGATAAAAACGATCATAAACCCTTAAAGATTTTATTTATCGGAAAAGAAGATGAGTTTCAACTTCATGAAACCCTTTACAAAAAACTTAAGAATGATTTTACTTATACTCTAGATAAACATTCTGGTGAATCAAAAAACTATACTAATTATGATCTTATCATCCTGGGAAATTCTTTTGAAAGTACTTATAAAGGTGAAGAAAACATCCTCAAAAATACTCTCGTTATTTCACTAGGTGAGAATACATCTTGGTCGTTAATCAAACTCAAAGTGAAAAATAATAAAATTGCTTTTGACGTTAATTTTGAAGAAGTTGATAAAAGTAACTTGAGAATAAGCTCAAGGATACTACGTTTAGCGGATAATAGAAAATGAAAAAACAGACTCTAGAATCGGCCTTAAAAAGAATGAGCTTGCTAGTCTTAGCAAGTGTACTTCTTATTGCAGGTTCAATTCATATGACTTTAGAGTTTGTTAATTTAAAGAATTTTTTCTTTAAACAACTTGAAACATCCGATCGTGTTTTGGTCAATAATATAATCTCTTCACTGGTATTTGAAGATGTGAAGGATGCTGAAACACTAATTGTTAACTTTACACAAGTCTCAAATGCTGAAAATGTTCAAGTCTATGATTCTAATGGCAGACTATTTTATTCTCATGGGGCAAAAGAAGAGTTTAGTCCTTCTGATTTTGAAAAAGGTGGAGAAATCATTTCTGATTTTAATAAGGTGGAGATAAGACAGATCATTCAACATCAGAATTATACTATTGGTTATATAAAAGTTCGTCATAGATTAGATAATCTTCATAGGCTCCTACTAAGTCAGTCATTGATTTTTGGTATGGTCATTGTGTTCATTTTAATTCTTACAAATTTATTAATTTCTAGAATTACCGAGAGACTAACGAGACCATTAAAAAATCAAGTTAAAATATTAGAACAGATTAAAGAAGAAAGAAATTTTGAATACAGACTATCTTCTAGTGAAGTAGAGAGGGGAATCAGTGAAATAGCACTTTTAGAACAGAGTATTAATAGCTTACTTATAGAGATCCAGGATAATTATGGAAAGTTAAAAGATGAAAAATTAGTTGCTGAAAAAGCTCTTGAGATTAGAAATCAATTTGTTAACAATATGTCTCATGAAATACGCACACCGATGAATGTTATCATTGGCCTTTCAGAACTTCTTGAAGACGCAATTTTGAGTGAAGAACAGCAACATTACATGGAAATTTTTAGAAATTCATGTGAATCTCTAATTTCTCTTGTCGATGTAATTTTAGACCTTTCTAGAATTGAAAGTGGAGAGTTTGATATCGAATTAGAGTTTTTTGATGTGGATGAGACATTAAAAAACATTACAGAACTTTATAAATCAAATGCAGAAGCAAAAGGTTTATACATTGAGTATGAAACACATTGTAATATAGATTATCTCATACGTTCAGACAAAGATCGATTAGCTCAAATTTTTATGAACCTAGTATCCAACGCAATAAAATTCACACATGTTGGAGGAGTTACAATATTAATAGAACAAATGAATCTCGACAGAGACAGAGTAAAATTAAGATTTACAGTTAGAGATACTGGAATAGGTATCGGTAAAGATGATCTAGAAAAAATATTTGAAGATTTCTATCAGACGGACTCTGGTCTAACCAGAAAATTTCAAGGATCTGGACTTGGACTTTCTATTTCCAGAAAAATAATTCATCTTATGGGGGGGAAAATCCATGCGAATAGCATTCCAGGAGCGTTTACTGAATTTATACTAGACATGTCTTTCGAATATGAAAAAAATGAGTCTCATCTTGGTCAATCTGGAATTCAAGACAAGCAACATAAAAGAAATCAATTGGATGACAGCAAAAAGAAAATTCTTGTTGTTGAAGACAATCTAGAAAACGTCGTTGTTTTAAAAACATATTTAAAAAAATGTCCTTATATAATTGAAGTCGCTGAAAATGGATTGAAAGGATTAGAAATGTTCAAAAAATTTAAATACGATTTAGTTCTCATGGATATTCAGATGCCTGTTATGGATGGGCATACCTCAACTCAAAAAATGCGCGATTACGAGGCAAAAAATAATCTTGTACCAACTCTCATTTATGCTTTGACGGCCCATACAACTAAAAGTGATATTCTAAAATGTATCGAATCAGGATGTGATGGACATATTCCTAAACCAGTTCGAAAGAAACAAATCATAGAATTACTAGAAAATATACTTAATGATCAGAAAGCTGCCTAAATTAAACTTTAAATTTAAAATGTCATAATTTGTTATTATCATAATTTTTCTTATTTTTATAAGCTAAAAAGAAAGTTGCACTTGGGTAGGGATAGGATTATTCTTTTAAGCATATGGATAATGAACACAGAACTTTTTTTATAGGACCTCATTTTGAGAACTCTAAATTAACTCAACAAATGTGGAATAGCGTTTTAGATTATTATTCAAAACATAGACTCGACGTTTTCCAAAATGATCCCAAATGGCCTTTATGCGAAGACAATTTACAATCTATTGAAATTTTAAACTCTGCAATGGAAGAACTTCAAACAATGCTACAAAAAGAAGTTCCCACTTTTACTAAAAGATATATCGGACATATGCTCTCTGATTTCTCCTTACCGGCCCTACTTGGACACATTTCAGTACTTCTTCATAATCCAAATAATGCTTCGAAAGAAGTTGCAAAAATAGGATCTTTTCTCGAAATTGAGGCCATAAATCTTCTGTGTAAAATGGTTGGTTATGAAGTAAAACAAAGTAGAGGACACTTTACTTCATGTGGAACTTTGGCCAATTTTGAAGCAGTTTGGCGAGCTAGATATAGAATGGATCATTTTTTATCGATGGCACTTTGTCTAGCAAAAAAATCTTTACTCGAAAAAAACTTATTTGAATACATGCACATGGGGTGGGACGAGTTTTATCGAATTCAAAACCATTATCAGATTTCAATTGAAGAACTAATGAAGTACTCTGCGACTGTAAAAGGACCTGCTGAAATTGCACGTATCTGTTCACAATTAAATCTAAATTATCCATTGCCAGCTCTTTTAGTCCCAAGTAATTGTCACTATTCCTGGCCAAAGGCCATGAATCTATTTGGACTTGGTACAGAAGCAGTGATTAAAGTTAAAACTGACAAGAATGGACATGTATCAGTAACAGCACTACGTGATGAAATTAATAAATGTAAAAAGCAAAACAGACCAATACTAATGATCACAAGTGTGGCCGGAACAACTGAGTTTGGTGGAATTGACCCTATTCATGATGTTGAGTCAATGCTTGAAGAATTTAAACCATTGCAATTCTGGCATCACGTTGATGCAGCTTATGGAGGCTTTTTTTGTAGTCTCCTCGATCGGCCTAAAGAATCAATGCTCAGACTAGAAGTCATTAATGCTCTTCAAGCTCTAAGAAAAGTAGACTCAATCACAATTGATCCTCATAAACTAGGATATGTGCCTTACGCTTGTGGAGCAATTTTAACTAAAAATCCAGATAATTATATTGTTAGTCGAATAGATGCTCCTTACCTGATCCGTGATAAATATGTGGATCATCCAGGATGGTCTACCACAATTGAGGGATCGAGATCTGCCACTGGAGCAGGGGCCGTTTGGTTAAGCTCTCAATGTTTACCATTCAACTCAAATGGGCTTGGTACTATTTTAAAAAAAGGACTCAGAACAAAAATAATGCTAGAGAAAATTTTAACAGAGAATCTAGAAGAGATTTACTTTACCCCAACTGCAGATACAAATATTCTCTGTTTTTGCTTGGCCAAAAAAGGTCAAAGTCTGTCAGAGGTTAATAAAAGATCTCAAAAAATATTTGAGTTCTTTAGTGAAGGCCCTGATTTTGCTGTAAGTAAAACTATTTTAACCAAAGTTTCCTACGAAAAGTTAATCCTTCAAATGATCAGCAATTGGGAAGGCGTTGATGATGATGAGAATTTATACGTTATAAGACTTGTACTTATGAGCCCTTATGCAGACGATGATGGCCAAACAAAAGATCTCTATTTAAATTTTGCTGAATTCTTAAAAGACCTATAAAAAAGATTAATCTTATTTCTCTAGTCAGCTTGAAGGTTTGAAAATATATAATTATAAGAATAATATTTGGAGATTTTATGAACTCTGTAAATAAACTCTTTGATACTTTGTCGTATCTAAATCCTCGATCATTAAAGAGTCTATACGGACATATCATTGTCCTGGTAGAAACTAAACTGTGGGCAAAAGTTTTAGCTGGGATGCTCTTTGGTGTTTGTTTTGGAGTGATGTTATCAACTTCTGGCCCTTTGAGTAAACAATTAGAAAATTACAATAGTTCAATAGAAACTCTTATGGCCTGGTTAGTATTTCCTGCAAAATTTTTTTTAAAACTAATTAAAATGGTCATTATCCCATTAATCTTTTCTAGTATAATCCGTGGCCTCGCCTCTACAAACGATGTTACTCAAATGAAAAAATTAGGAATAAGATTTACAATTTTTGTTTTGGTCAACACAATTCTTGCCTCGCTCCTTGGAATTTTACTGACTTCATTTATTGGACCTGGAAGAGGATTATCCCTAAAGGCATCTGGAGTCATTTCTCAAAATGTAAGTGAGGGGAATATATTTTCTTTTGGGCCTGATACAATTTTAGAAATTATTCCCTTAAATCCACTTTCTTCATTTGTAGAAGGCCAGATGCTTGATGTCGTTATTTTATCTATTATTGGTGGAATTGCTTTTTTATCCATTCAAAAAGATCAGGCCAAAAGTGTAATGGATATGTTAGAAGTCATTCAAGAAATTTGTATGACCGTCATATCCTGGGCCATGAGATTGGCCCCCTATGCAGTGTTTGGTATGATGGCCCAAGTTACTTCCTCAACTGGTCTAAAGTCCTTACAAAATATGGCCATGTATGTACTTGTTTGTTTCATAGGATTTATTTCATTTATTATTTTTTATTCTATTATAGTTTCAATTTTTAAAAGAATTTCACCACTTGAATTTTTAAAGAAATCTTCCACAGCTATTTTACTTGCATTTTCAACATCATCTAGTGCGGCCACAATGCCAGTGTCTATGAAAATAGCTGAAGATGATCTAAAAGTTGATCCTTCTACGGCCAGGTTTTTGATACCCTTGGGAACTACTGTCAATATGGCCGGTTCTGCAATCTGGCATACCTCTGCAGTGATTTTTTTGAGTCAGGCCTATAATATAAACTTATCTCTACCACAAATATCAATAGTCGTAGCGACTTCAATTGCAAGTGCAATAGGGAGCCCTGGTGTACCGGGTGTTGGTGTTGGGATCTTAGCATCTGTACTTGTTAAAGTTGGAGTACCGATCGAGGGTGTAAGCCTTATATTGGGTGTTGATAGGATAATTGACATGGGATGTACAACCGTGAACGTGGCCGGTGATTTAACGGCCAGTAAAATATTTAGCAAGATCTAACGAATTGAGGCCGTATATTCTTCAAGATCTTCTCCAAGTTCTTTAATAATGAGAGCACTCAATTTATAATCGTTTCCAGTGAGAAACAAATCAATTTTAGAACCACCTAAAGAAACATTTATCTCAAATTGGATATTTTCATTTGACCTTGACTTGAAATTACGAATTATTTTTTTTACTTTTCTCTCTAAAACCTCTTTTGAAAACTCAGGAACTATTTCTTCGGCCATATGACTAATTGTAATCGTTACAGCGTTCCACTGCGAAGATGAAATCTCAAATTTGATGATATCTTCTATTTTTAAGTCTTGAGAAAGATTAAGTTTAGTTTTCTCTCCAATTGTTTCAATTGAAGAAAGGTAGGAGTTTAAGACCGTGGATTTTTCGCGAACAGTTAATGAATCTAAGCTTCTACCACTTATCATGAACTCCATACAAGCATTGGCAATACTTGGAGTAAAACCAATAGCTTCACTTGCAAATGTACTGTTTAAAAATAAGTAAGAAATTATGAAGAATATTTTTTTCACTATTGTCCTAATTAAATTCACTAAAGAAATTGGAGCTTTATCAATACAATTGAGCTATGTTATTATATATAAACAAATTTTGCTAATAACTAAATTGACCCCATGCGTTTTTGATGAAAATTTTTTATTCCCTTTGTTAAGCTTATCGTTTTAGTTAAAATAATTATTTGCCAAGTACTAAGAGTAGTTGGAAAAGAGAAGAAGAGTAGATAAAATCATCACAATGTTGAAATCAAGAAAAGGTTAGAAAGTTGAGTGTAAAGTTAAATGTTAATATGAAAAATCAACCTGATTATACGACTTGTGGCCCTACAAGTTTGCATGCAGTTTATTCTTTCTATAATGATAAAATAGGCCTGGAGCAAATTGTTGATGATATTAATCAATTTGATCAAGGAGGCGGAACACTTGCCGTAATATTAGGTAAGCATGCGATCAAAAGAGGTTATCATGCTACAATGTTTTGTTTTAATATAAAAGTTTTTGATCCTTCTTGGTTTGAAAAAGGAAACGATTTTATTCGGAAGTGTATCAATAAGAGCATTGATACAGGAAAAATGTCAGAAAAAAGACTTTTTACACTTAAGGAGTATGAGGAGTACTTAAGATTTGGGGGAGATTTAAAGTTTAGAGATCTTTCTCAAGAATTATTAAAATCTGTTCTAGATACTAAAGTACCAATTTTAACAGGGTTAAGTTCTACTTGGCTCTATAGAGATAAAAGAGAGGACCCAATAAAAAATGAATATGACGACATCTTGGGATCACCTGCTGGGCATTTTGTTATCATTGATGGATATGAAAACAACGGGCAGTTTTCCATATGTGATCCCTATCAAAAGAATCCAATAAATTCTACGAATCATTACTTAATTAACGGAGATAGGTTGATAAACTCTATATTATTGGGAATATCTTCCTATGATGGAAATCTACTTATAATTGAGAAAAAGAAATGAATAAAAACATTATTATAGTGAACGATTCACTTGTAGAAAAATTCAAAAAATCAGGAGCTCTTGTTAGAAGTCCTATGGATTATATTCTGGGAGAATTTGAAAGAGATAAGAAATACCATATATTTAATCTCTCTTCGAATATGGGCTATCAAGAGAAAGGTTATTATGTATCCTTACTTGCGGAGGCCAGAAAAGATAAAATATTTCCTTCGGCCAGATGTATTCAAGATTTGAATGACAAACGTATAAATAAAGTTTTATCTGAAGATATTAATACACTCACTCAGGCAAATCTAAGAAATATAAAATCAGACAAATTTGAATTAAGTATATATTTTGGAAAAAATATCACCTCTTCTTATAACAAACTATCTTGGGAGTTATTTCGATTAGTCCAGGCCCCATTATTTAGAGTGTTTTTTGAAAAAAAGAATTCCTGGGAAATAAAGAAGATTTCACTACTTAGGCCTTCAGAAATTAGTGAATACCATTTGGATTTTTTAATTGAATCATCCAAAAATTATTTTGAAGAAGGGAAGTTTAGCAGATCCAGCAATAGTAAATACAAATATGATCTCGCAATTCTGTATGATGAAAACGAGGTCTATCCCCCAAGTGACAAGAAAGCAATTAAAAACTTTGTTAATGCATTTCAGAAAAATGGGATTAAAACATATTTAATCCAAAATAGTGAAAAACCAGATATCAATAATTATGATGCACTATTTATTCGTGAAACTACAAATGTAACTCATCATACATATAGACTCTCAAGAAGTGCAGAAATTGAAAGATTAGTTGTTATAGATGATCCTGACTCAATTGTTCGTTGTACAAATAAAATTTACCTTGAACAATTACTAGAAAGATTAAAAATTAAACGCCCTAGAACAATCATATTAGATCCTAAGAAGTATGCAAAAGGACATTGGGAAATTAAATTTCCATGCGTTATTAAAAAACCAGATTCAGCGTTTTCTCAAGGAGTTCACAAAGCAAGTACAGTTGAAGAACTCGATAACATCGCAAAAGAGCTTTTTAAAAAAACTGAACTACTACTTATCCAGGAATACGTACCTACAGACTTCGATTGGAGGGTTGGAATTTTAAATGGTGAAATCTTGTACGTATGTAAATACTTTATGGCCAAGGGACATTGGCAAATTATCAACAATAAGGATGGAAAGTTTGATGAGGGGGGATTTGAATGTATTGATCCTATCAGTGCACCTGAAAAAGTCATCAAAATTGCTCTTAAAGTTGCAAGTGAAATTGGAATTGGACTTTACGGTGTAGATCTAAAGCAAAAAGGTGAAGATATTTATTTTATAGAGATCAATGATAACCCAAGTATAGAGGCCGGTGTCGAAGACAAACTTTTGGGGGACGAACTTTATGATAGGGTTGCAAAATTCTTTTTGAGAGAATGTAATAGAAAAAGAGGAATTCATGTCTGATCATTTTGAATTATTTTCAGTTTATGGCATAGAAGCAGAGTACATGATCGTTGATAAAGACTCCCTAAAAGTGAGAGCGATCGCTGATGAAATCTTAAAAGAATTAAACCATGGAGAGATTTGCAATGAGGTTGATCTAGGCAAAGTGAGTTGGTCGAATGAATTAGTAAATCATGTGCTAGAAATAAAATGTACAGAACCTGAGTCATCTTTAAAAGATTTAGATATTGTTTTCCATAGGTCAGTGAAAGAAGTCCAAAAATTGTTAGATAAATGGAATTCTACTCTTATGCCCACGGCCATGAATCCATGGTTTGATCCTTTCAAAGAAACTGTTTTATGGCCTCATGGACAGCAAGAGATTTACAATCTTTATAATCAAATTTTTGACTGCAAAGGACATGGATGGTCAAATCTACAGTCTATACATATAAATCTTCCTTATAAAAATGAAGTAGAATTTATTAAATTGCATTCAGCTATCAGGTTAATTCTTCCACTCATCCCGTATTTTGCGGCCAGTTCACCATTTTATGAAAACAAGAAACAAAGGTATGCTGATAATAGATTGGCCTTCTATGAGAAAAATCAGGCCAAGGTTCCTTCAATCATTGGTAATATTATTCCAGAAAATGTTAAGTCATTTAATGATTATGAGAATATTTTGAAAGGAATTTATCAAGATATAGATCAGTATGATCCTACAAAAACACTTCAAAATCCTTGGCTCAATTCCAGGGCCGCAATACCCAAATTTGATGTCGGAGCTATTGAGATACGTTTAATGGACATTCAAGAATCCCCTTATATGGATTATGTCATTATTAATCTTATTGTTGAAATGGTTAAGTTTATCTGTGAAAAAGGTAACAATTTTAAAAATGAAAAAAATTTCTCTGATAGATATTTAAGAGAAGTATATGACCAGTCAAAAGAATTTTCTCCTACATGCAATCTTGATAATTATTTTAATTTGCTTGAAATAAACTCAGAAGAAAAAACATTTGAAGAACTTAGAAAAAAAATTATTGAGAAATTTTCAAGCGATATGGATAAAAGATATGCTCGAGGATTGAACATTTTAAAAGAAAGTGGATCTTTAGCGCAAAGGTTAGTGAAAAATAATCTATCAACCCAAATGTATAAAGATTTAATTCTTTGTCTAAATGAAAATATACCCTATGAAATCTAAGGTTATTATTAGCTGTGAGCATGGGGGAGCAGAAATCCCCAAGTTTTTAAATTCATCTGTAAAGATTCCCAAAAACGTTTTAGAAAGTCATCGTGGGCTAGATAAAGGTGCACTTGATATTGCAAAAAAATTGGGCAAAAAAATTCGATCAACGCCGATTTTAAATAAAATGACTCGACTAGTGATTGATTTTAATCGGTCACTACATAATTATAATGTTTTTAGCAAATTTTCTAAAAATCTTGATAATATATTGAAAGAAAAGTTAATTGAATTACATTCAAAACATAGAGCTAAGATTTTCAAACAAATTTCAAAAAATACCATTCATCTATCAGTTCATTCATTTACACCTAAGATGAATGGAGTGATGAGAAACTGTGAATTCTCTATTCTTTTTGATCCAAAGAGAGCGGATGAGAGACATTTGGCCCTTGAAATAAAAAAGAAATTATCTAAATTAGGTATAAAGTGTAGATTTAACTACCCTTACTTGGGAAAATCTGATGGGGTAACAACTCATTTTCGAAAAATATTCTTAGAAGGCTATCTCGGACTAGAGCTTGAGTTTAATCAAAGAATTGTTAACCATAAAAATAAGGTTGAGACGATACTAGATGTTGTATGTGAATCTTCAAATGAATTTAAATTTTAGAAAAACTTCAACTAAAACCATTTCTTCTTTTTAAAGATAAAAAGAAGTGTTACTCCTGTGAAAAATAAAAGACCCAAGAGATAAAAATAACCATATTGCCACTTAAGTTCAGGCATATATTCAAAATTCATCCCGTATATTCCAGTGATGAAGGTAAGTGGAATAAAGATTGAAGCAAAAACGGTTAAGTATTTCATGACACTATTCATTTTATTATTGATGGAGGAAAGATGCATTTCAATAAGTCCAGAGACAATGTCGCGAATTGTTTCAACTGATTCATAAATTTGTATACAATGATCATGTACGTCACGAAAATAAAGCGAAGTTTTTTCACTGATAAAAGGGTGTTCATCACGATTTAGTGCGGAGATAAAATCTCTGACCGGAGAAATCACTCTACGAATGTAGAGAAGTTCTTTTTTTAGCCAATGGATATCTTGAATAGTATTTTTGTTTTCTTCAATTTTATCTTCAATTTGTTCTAATTCAATTTCTAATCTATCAATAACTTTGAAATACTCATCAACGACTGAATCAATCAGACAGTAAAATAAGTAATCAGGGCCCATTTTGCGGATTCTGCCCTTGTTCTGATGAATTCTTTCTCGAATACTGTTAAATACATCTCCCGGAAATTCTTGAAATGTGACTACTAAATTTTCTAGTAGGATGATGCTCAGTTGATCTTTTGTGAAAGTTTCTTCATTTTCATCGAAAACAATCATTTTTAACGTGGCGAAAATATACTCATCTGTGATTTCAACTTTTGGTCTCTGAGTAGTATTTAAAATATCCTCAGTAATTAAGGGATGAATATTGAAAAAATCTCCGACTGTTCTGATAAGTTCTACATCATGTACTCCATCTATATTGACCCAAGAAATCGATCTATTTGTTAAAGTACTTGTGCAATCTAGAATATTGTCAATTGAAACTCTCTTTGAGTTTTCTTCATCATATTCTATAAGTTCAATTTGAACTTTTGTGCTTGGAGATTGATTTCCAACGTATACAAGGCTCCCTGGGACCATTCCTGACTTATCAGATTTTTTTTCAACTTTCATATTAATCCTAAACGTATCGCAATTTTACTCTAATATATTGTTATTGATCAATTTATGATAGTGAATTTCTTTAGAAGGTTCATATTTTTAGATTTAATAGACTGAATGCACAAAACTTGGAATTGTAATAGAAATTTTTTTTAGATACAATTGATGTCAATTTTCAGAAACAAAATGTTAAAATCGGTTCAATTCCGTACTCAATATTAGAGTTAAGAAATAGGAATTTTAGATGATATTTTTGAGAAAAAATAGATTTATTGAATTTTGCATAATTACTTCGACTATTTTCTTTTTTTCTACCAGTTCCTATTCAAGCACATGTAGGAATTCAGAAATTCAAAAAAAATACGAAATTGTCTCAGATAATTTTTTGAAAGAATCAGAAAAAATCCATAAATTATTAGTTGGTGAAAAAGTAGAAAATTATACGATTCAATCCATATTTGGAATTGATTTTGATGTAAAAAAAACGGATGAATACATTCAAAAACAAATTAGTATAATTCAAGACCAAGAGGGAGTTTTTTTAGAAAACAAAACTCTATCCGAGTGCTTAGTTCAATTAGGTAAAAATGAGCAAAATAAAAAGCTCAAAGAATTGACAGTAAACTTAATCAATCAGAAGATTGAGCTTTTAAAAAGAAATCAAACTCTTAACGATACTTTACGTGAATCTCATATTACTGAAAGTACATTACCTGAAATTAGAGAGAAAATAGACAGAGATTCAGCTCAAGCTCGAATTGTAAAAGAAAACCTAGAAGATTCCCTAATCAAAAAACAAAGTGAAACTTTTAAAGAAAAAAGTACTAAAAAAAGAGAAGTTCTAGAATATGAAAATACTTTAACAAAAATTAAAATCGAATTACTTAATTTAAAAATTGAAATAAACTCAGGCCTTGAAATCAAAATCAATCAATTTGAAAAATCAACCTCTGAGATTAGAGAGATAGCAAAACAAATTGAAGATAAAGATACTAAAGCATTAATTCAAAATTTTGAAGAAATTGAGAAAATCTGGCTTTCATTGGCCAGTGAAGATTACTTTAATCTTTTTAGCGCAAATATCTCTTTAAAACTACCTCAAATCCCTGAAAGTCTCAATCAAGACAAATTTAAAGACGACATCTCTGATTCTATCAAACTCAGAGATGAAATCATTCTTTTAAGAAAAGAAATTATAAAAAATTATTCAGATAAAATAAACCAAGAACTACGACTTCTCAATCACCTTGTTGCAAGTAGTAATTCAATTAGAGAAAATATTTTCAGAAAGTTAGGGAGTTCTTTTTTCTTCAAATCACTTTTAAAATTTCAATCTTATAAAATGATAAAAAATGAAGTGAGCTCTGCTCCCTATAGAGCTGTTAGTTTTATTTATTCAAAATATCTCGCTTTTAGAGAACAACTTTCTTTAGGAAAGGAAGGTATTTTGACTTTGATGACTAAATTATTTTCACTCATAATATTAGCAATTTCTTTTTTTTCATTAAGATATTTATTTAATAAAACGAATGAAAACGTAGATAAAATTTTTAAATATTTATTTGAAAGGAAAATTCGTTCATTCATTATAAGGAAGCTTTTCATTATTTGGAATAAAATAAAAGACAGTACTGTGCCTATTTTATGGTTAATAGTATTGGCCATCTATCAAAAATATCGTCCAGACAATGGTCTTAGTTTAATAATAAGGGCCTTGGAAGTATACTTGGTTTCTATAATATTAAAATCAATGTTAACAATATTTTTAGGGACAATTTCAAGGTTAGATATTGCAAATTTCTCAAAATTTAAAATAAAGGCCAATGAGACATCGAATAAGTTTAAAAATATTTTTCTTTTCTATTTTTTTACCATGATTATTATTGAGGCCACTATTGGTAAGGTTTACCTTTATACAATACTAAATTACTTTGTACTCATCTACTCCCTATTTCTTTTCTTTAACGAAACCTCTCATTGGGAAAATGAGTTTAGAAAATACTCAGAAAAAATGTTCTCAGGGATAATTGTAGAAAAATATTTTAGATTTTTAGATTTATGTCCTTCAAAGTTGAGGGCATCTTTTTTATTTGTATTTATTATTTTACTTATTTTTTTCGATATTATTATTGGGCTTACTGAGAATTTTGAAATTTCAAAAAAAATATCGGCCAATCTCTTTAAAAAACAAATTGAAAAAATTGAAGCTGAAGATGGTGCTGATGATAAAATACCATCGAGTTATAAAGAACAATTTTCCTTTAAATCAATATCATCAGAAGATGAGTATGTTACAAATGGACAAGGTCTTGAAGAAAAAATTATTTTAGAAATTGATGAATGGTTAGATGATAGGTCTGATGAACATTCATTAGTGGTTTATGGGGACAAGGGAATTGGTAAAACGACTTTACTAAAAAAAGTTGGATCTACTCTGGAAAAGAGTGATAGATTAAATGTTAAATATACAAAAATGCCTGCTAAAACAGTTTCACTAGAAGCAATGAACAGTTTTTTATATTCAATATTTTTTAATGAGGCAACTACTCAAAGTTTGCATCTCTATGAATTTGACCAAAAACTTGAAAAAAATACAGTCGTGATTATAGACGAATGCCAGAATCTATTTTTATCACATACTGGAGGATTTGAGGCCTATTATTTATTGATAAATCTTATAAATCTTAATACTGAAAAAATATTTTGGATAATGTCATTTAATAAATATAGCTGGCTATATTTAGATCGGGCATTTGGTAGAAATCAATTTTTCAGAAATGTTTTTGAATTACAAGGATGGAGTGATTCAGCAATAAAAGATTTAATAATGAAACGGCATGTAAAAACAGGCGTAAAACTTTCTTTTGACTTGTTAATTAGTGCAACCAGATCACAAGATGAGATAGATAAGTATTCCTCAATCGAATCGAAATTTTTTAAATTACTTTGGGAATTATCTAGGGGAAATCCAAGGGCAGCGCTCTATTTGTGGATGTCGGCGCTTTCAAGAAAAAGTAAAAACGTATTTAATGTTTATATCCCAAAAGAATCAGGGCTTGATGGTATTGAGAAAATGCCTGATGAATTAATGTTTGTCATCGCACATGTTTTAAAACACGAGAACCTTTCGTCTTCTGAAATTGAGATGACAACGAACCTTCAAAAGGGTCTTGTTCGTAACGCCATAAAACTTGCTCTTGAGAAGAAGTTCTTTTTTAAGGATGAACGCGGACGCTACATGGTAGATATTTCTACACAATATGGACTTACTAAATACTTAAGAGTGAAAAATTTTATTTATGGAAACTGAAAATAACTTAACCCTAATGCTTTTTGATTTTTTAAAATTAGATAAAGTGATGACTTTTGTTTTTCTAATTGGTTGTATACTTATTCTTGTTAAAATTGTAACTACATGGTCTGAAAAACTTCAACATAAATTCACTGGTAAAAGACTTGTTATTTTGCAAGTGACGACAGTATTTTCATTTGTCACCTATCTTTTTGGTGTTCTCGGTATTTTCTATTATGTTTTTCGTCCATCTAAAGAACTCTTAGTGACCGTTGGTGGTTCTGCAGCTGTTGCCTTTGGTTTTGCATTAAAGGATTTAGTTGGATCCATGATCGCAGGATTTATTCTCCTATTTGACCGTCCTTTTCAAGTCGGAGATAGGGTCAGCTTCGGCGATAAGTATGGTGAAATCAAAAGTATTGGTCTCAGATCTGTTCGACTTGTGACTTTAGATGATAATCTTGTTACAATTCCCAATTCAAAATTTTTAACAGATATTGTATCAAGCGGTAATAGTGGTGCTTTAGATATGATGGTTGTTATTTCATTTTACTTTTCAATTTATCAAAATCTTGAAGAAGTTCGAAAAATATTACATGAAGTCGTAATCACAAGCCGATTTGCGTATTTGGAAAAACCTGTATCTATTGTTTTTGAAGAGGCCGCTGTGTTTAATAATTTTGTCATCAAGGCAAATGTTAAGGCATACGTCATAGATGTAAAATATGAGACATCATTTCTTTCAGATGTGACCAGTAGGGGAAATAAAGTTTTAAATGAGAAAAAGATTCTCCGGCCAGATTATGAATTTGTTGATGTCCTTCCTGAGACTTAGATAGAGTGGAGCGGCAGACCAGGCTCGAACTGGCGACCTCCACCTTGGCAAGGTGGCGCACTACCAACTGTGCTACTGCCGCTAAGACTTAATTCTAGCTATTTACATGGTTCCGAGTATATACGTCAAGAATTATCATAAAGATTAGAATTAAAAAAATGATTCACTGCGCTTTAAGCGTTTAATATTACTAAGTTGACTGAGTCTCAACAGTTCAGTAATCTCGCGCAAAATCCGAACAGAAAATGACATTTAACTTATATAAATTACTTGAGTTATGATGCAAAAACTAGTTCCATTTTCAGTATTATTTTTTTGTATAGCAATCAGTCACTTCTTTACAGGAAGAGATCAAATCAAAATCCAACAAAATAGATCTATAAGCTCTTCGGATGCTTATGCACAGAATTTTTATCCATGGGGTGATAAGGCATATGTTACTTTTGAGAAAATTATACCCAAAGGGCCTGTATATGAAAATGGACAGGCCGATGATTATGTAAGAAGAATATTTGGACTGATTTTGCAAGAGGCCCATAACATTGCAAAAGATCGATATGAAAAGAATAGTGAAGAAGAAAATCGCATTTATTACTCTTTTTTATTATCTGCACTTTCAATTCCTCATCATGAAAGCGGCCTGGCCCATTTTAAAAGATCTCAAATTGAGGCCATTAAAAAAGATTCAAAGGATATTCTAAAAAGTAGTCACTACGATCCAAAAGAGCATAGTGCTTGCCATGAACTATCTAATACTCTGGGAAATCGAACTGGTTTTGAAGTCATTGATTTTCTTTACGAAGATGAAATTATTCCAAAGTGCTCAAGAGATATGTTTGGAAAGAGTATGTTCCAGTTGATGAAATCCCCTTTCAATCACAAAGACTGGACAATTATGCAACTTTATATCAAATATCATCCAGCTTCGAGATACACAAATTTAACAAATAAAAGAATTCGTCCGCAAGATATGTCTAGAGATTCACAAGATCTTACTAAAAAGATATTTTTTAACACTCGTAATTCTATTAATTATGGGTTGAATTATATTTATGAAGGTCTGAATAAATTTGCAACCAATCACGATGATGTTGATTTGTTTTGTCTAGCTGAACATTTAGATACTGGTGATATCGTCTCCGAACAGTTGAATTCTATAAATATAATGAAACATAAAAGTTTAATGAAAAGTTCAAAATACATACAAGAAACGAAAGATGCCATTGAAGAATTACAAAATAGTGATAATCCTGAAAAAGAATTAAATGAAGATGAACGAAATGAAATTATTAATACCTTTTTCAAGTATGTTTTTGAAGATGAGATAAAAAGTAGTTGGTTTGGACTAATAAAAGAAGAAAAAGAATATTTTCCCTTTCAAGGACATTTGAATTTTGAAAAAAGTGAATATGAGCAAGGTATGCAAGATGAAAGTCAAGTGTTGCTTCTAAAATCGACTAAAAAACAATCATCAAATATCGATGAAACAGCGTTAAATAGAGAAACATGGGGAAATCATTTTAATGGAAAAGGAGATCCATGTAGATACTATCGTTCTATGCTATGTTTGAATTCAATGATGAATAAATTTGATGAATATGAAAATTTTGAAGACCAAAAGAAAAGATATTTCGAAAATAAAGATGAGTATCTGAAAGAAAGGAAAGAGAAAATTGAGGATCACAAAAAAAATGTAGAGATTGAAAAACAAAAATTAGCAAGTAATTATCTACTTATCAAAAATAAATCTGTTTGGATAAGATCTTATGCTCTATATGATCATTCAACATCAGAACAAAAAAACGAATCCAAATGTGGAATCGGGAAACAACTTTTAAATAAATTTCCAATTGTACTGAACAAAGTAAATGTAAGGGAAGTTGAAGGAAGTGAGTACTTAAAATTAAGAAACGCTGGAATATTTAAATGGAAAGATAATAATAAAAAATTATGTAATTCAGATTTTCTTTATATACACAAAGATTTTCTTGAGAGGGCAACATTTTCAGAACTACCCACAACAATTAAGGATGAATTAGATGAGAAATGGCTCTCAGATATGCCCTCTCAAATGAGACCAATCGATACTAGATTTGTTAATACTCCTTTTCAATTTAGTGACGAGTACAATTACTGGAGTCTTTTAATGGCAAAAGAAGGAAAGTTAATTTCTTCTAAAAAGAATGGAAGTCTTTGGGGACGTTACTTTGTTGATTTTAAAAACGGGAAAAAAGGAGATGAAAAGAAAGAAAATATCGAAAACTTTAGATACCTATTGCAAAAACAATTTAAGGGGCAGGAAGTTCCAGAAGTTGAACTTACTGAATCTAACTGTAAATATGCAATGAATGATATCAATTATTATAAAACGATAGACTATATACTTGAACAAGGAAAAAGTATTTATCACGCACATTTGAAAAAAGGTACTCTTGAAAGAGATGCTCTAGATGAGATTATAAGCAATATTAAAAATCATGAAAACTCTCGTAAATCGATTGATCTTGTTTTGCAAAATGTTTATCAAAATGATTCAAAAGTTAATAATCTAGAAAATGGAAATAGACATTTTGTTGTGTTTGGAAGTGGTTTTAATTTGAGATCTTCGCCTGAACAAGGTGATAATAAATGTGGATATCTCAAAGAGGAAAATGAATACGATTATTTTAAACCCTTTTATGTGAGGGTAAAGTCTTTAAATATGAATGAATACTACGAACTTGATCCAGAAGATGGTGCAGAAAACATAAAAAAATATATCCAAAAAAATTCATGTAAAAAGAGTGTCTTCTTACATAAAAGTGCTATGGCACCAATTCAAATTAATTTTAAAATTGATAAAATTGCTAGGTTTAAGAATGATGACGATGATCTTACTACACATACAATATATAATGCATGTACATATGATTCTGGTGATAAATTCAAACTTTATTCAGGTGATTTCTTTGCGATAATAGGAAATAAAAAAGATGAAAATGGTGAGAATTGGATTGAAATTATTAGTACAACTGGAAAATATGGTTGCTTTGCTGAGTCTTTTTTCAAAAAATATGAATATTTAAAAGAGCTCTAAAGATGAAAAAAAATATATTAGCAGGCATTATTATTTCTCTTGTTATGGCCATATGGGCATTTTTGAATTTAGAAATCTATTCAAAACAAATCCATAAACAAGCTGAAAACCAAAAGAAAGAACAAATTAAAAATGAAATAAATTCTATACCAGAACCTGAAAATAAAGTTGTATTTGAAAGTGATCAAAAAACAGATTTATTAGATAATATGATTTCAAATGATCCAATTGTTAGTAGACTTTTATCAATGAGGCCTGCTGAGATTAATAAGCTTAAACTCAAAAAACAAGAAATTCAAAGTTATATTAGTAAATCAGAACAATTAATATCAATGCTCACAATATGCCTTCTAAAAAATAAATGTGCTCCTGAAGATGAATTCAAACGTGACCCTGATCAAAACACAATTACGGATAAATTAGAAAAAATAGTCAAAAATTTGAATTTATTATTGGAAAAAAATCCAGGAATTTATAATGTATATTTCAGTAAATATTTTCGACTTTTTAATCTTGATAATGAATTTATTATGGAAAATACTTCAGCATTATTATTAAAAACAGTAAATGATGAGAAAACGGCGTTGGCATTTTTAAAAAAAATGGATGATGTAAAAACAAATTCTATCACATCCTACCTAAACACAATCAGTAATAAAAACTTTTTAAAGAAATTTGACCTTGAGAAAGAGTTTAATGAATTACTCATTGAACAAGCTTTAGAACGAAAAAGTTATGATGTTGGATTGTTTTTAGATTTTTTACTATTAAACGATTTTCCCAAAGATCTGACAGAAGATTTCATAAACGCATTTTGTGCAAGAGATGAAATCCATATTAATAGTGAGGCCTTAAGACCAATTCGCAAAAAAATTGATATTTTCACTGAAAAGTTTAATGACTTAGAACTACAAGAATGTCTACCTGATTAATGATATTGTACAAAACTAGAGTTTTGAGAAATTAATGATCCACTAAATCTAAACGTTTCTGGATTGTAAGCTGAAACTTTCCCATGTCCACCTGGTATATCTATTATATATTGAGGCAGTTGCCAGCCTGATAAACTTTTTCTAAGTTCTGAATATATTTTTCTACCAATTTCAAGATCTAAATAAAAATGCATAGCACCTTTTACCTTATCAGGATGATGTAAGTAGTAAGGTATGGCCCTTAAAGAAGAGATCTTCTTAAATAATGAAATTAAAATCTCAGGATTGTCATTAACACCTTTTAATAAAACACTTTGAGTTAAATGCTTTAAACCTAAACTATCAATTTTTATAAAAAGATTTTCAACATCAGAACAAAATTCATCAGGATGATTTGTGTGAGTAACAATGATTAAGTTTTCAAAATTATTCAAATACTGGACAAGAATATTTAGCAGATCAGTAGTAAACCGTTTGGGAAGTACAGTTGTATAACGGGTGTGAAATCTGATATTTTTAATATTTGAGAGTTTAGAAAATGCTTGTAAATAGAATTCAAGTCTATTGTTATTTAGAGAAAATGGATCTCCTCCCGTAAAAATAATTTCATCAATCTCTGGATGCTCCTCTAAGTAGTGAAGTGTTTGGGAAAAATTCTCTGAAAAAATATCATCAAATCCTTTTGTGTGGATTTCATTTTTTCTAAAACAATATCTACAATTTACCGGGCAAGTCTTTACTGGTAAAAAGAGCACTCTATTACTATATCTATGGATCAATTGAGGCGCTACAAGTTTATCATTATCACCAATTGGATCAATTGATCCCCCTTTTTGAAATTCTTCATCATATTCAATAGAATCTTGTATAAATTGTGCACTTAAAGGAACGCTTCTTTCTACCTTCTTCATAAAGGAGATCGGTACCAACTGTGGGAAATGTTCGTTTTCAATATTGCTCATGCGCAATTATTAGTCTAGGAAGTTTTCTTTGCCAACTCATCTTTATTTTTCATGTATTCTTCATATGCTCCTTCAGGCTCATAATAAACAAATTCTTTTCCTTCATAATTGCGAAGTGTAATCTTATTTCCCTCTCGCTTTACAAAGTACTCTGGCCCTACTGGTAATTTTCCACCTCCTCCTGGAGCATCAATAACAAAATGTGGAATGGCCAAACCCGATGTCCATCCCCTTAGTCCTTCAATGATTTCAATACCTTTTTCAATTGTCGTTCGGAAATGTGAAATTCCCTGAGCAAGATCACACTGATAAATATAATAAGGTCTGATCCTCATCAGAAGTAATTTATGACAAAGTTCTTTTTGTATTTCAACGTCATCATTGACTCCCTTCAGTAGAACAGTCTGATTTCCCATTGTTATACCGGCCAAAGCTAATCTGCTAGAAGTTAAGAGTGCTTCTCTCGTCATTTCCTTTGGGTGATTAAAATGTGTATTGACATGAATTGGAGCATACTTTTGCATGATTTCTATCAACTCATCATCAACTCTTTGCGGAAGTGTCACCAGATTTCTGGTACCTAGTCTAATTAATTCAATATGTGGCATTTTTCTGAGTTCGCTGAAAATATGTTCCAGCTTCTTATTACTTAATGATAAAGGATCTCCTCCAGATAAAATGACATCCCTAATTTCTGGATGGTTTCTAATATAAGTAAGACCACCTTCAATTTGTTTATTTGCTGCCGAAGTAGAAGGATCAGAAACTTTTCTTTTTCGAGTACAATGCCTACAATAAACTGGACAATTATGAGTAGTGTAAAACAAAACCCTATCTGGATAACGGTGAGTAATGCCAGGTACAGGCATATCTTTTTCTTCCCCAAGCGGGTCTTCTAAATCTGTATCTAATATTGATAATTCACCCGGTTGTGGCACCGATTGTAATCTCACTGGACATTTCGGATCATTTTCATCCATTAACGTTGAGTAATAGGGCGTAATACCCATATGAAACATTTCATCACTGGCCGTGAAAGCTCTTTTTTCGTCCTCTGTGATATTTATAACAAAATTGAGATTTTTGAGATCTTTTATACGGGTCTTTTGCTGCCATATCCAACTGTTCCAATCATCATCACTAACATTTTTCCAAGGGCCCTTACCTGCAATTGGGAAACGTTTAAGTATATGCTCTGGGTACAATTTTTCTAAATCCTTTAAATTTTGGATATCCTTGAAATTCATGGCCCACCTCCAGATATTCGTTAAGCCCATTATACAATAAATATAACGCAAAATCCTCTAGTAGAGATTACCTAACTATTCGATTGTTTGATGATGAGAAGGTCAAAAACCGCGAATCTTCATTTTTTTACGAGCCATTTGCCCCATGCAGCACATAGTCTAATTAAAATTGCACCATAAAGGGCCATTCCACAAAAATGAATGATAACTTCGGTCATTTTAAGAGTCCCGCCTTCTTCAAGTAACCAGATCATCCACCAAAGAAGGAGTAAATGTGCAATAAGTATCAACAATTGTTGAAGTCGATAAGAGGGCCCTGAACTTAAAAAATTCTTAAGTGAAATCATGCGAGTGCATTATTACAGCTCTAACGGTGCTTTGACAAATATTTCTAACCATTTCTTTCTTCAATAGACAGAATTACTTGATTGACCCATAGTTTAATCCATGAATACTTTCTATAAAAGGATTTTAGTTTGAGACAAGTAGGTGTCTTTTTTGTTTTTGTTTTTATTTCACAATTAATTTTAGCGGGAGAGTCAATATTTGTAGGTGAAAATGCGCAGATGAAATATATAGAAATTCCATTGAAAAATCATTTTCAAAATAAAGATGGGTCTTTAAATCTTAGTGAAATAGAAAAATATGTCTATAGACAACTCAAGCAAAAAAGAATTGATGAACTCAAAGGTGATCACTTTTCGGGTTCGTTGACAAAATTTATTGTTGAAATTGATGAGGCCAACTCAGTTGTGTCGAAAGATAAAATTGAGTTACTTGTCGCTCAAAAAGAATCTTTGATATCACCTGTGATTACTGAGCTAACAAAAGAGAAAGTCATAAATATTAAAGCAACACTTCAACTTGCAAGTACAAAAACCACACTTGTTAAAGTTAAGTTTTCCCCCTCACTTGTTAAAATTGACTATGAACTTAAAAAACCTAAAATAAAAATAGTTCAAGACATTGAAACCCATGAAATTGCTTTTCATATGCTTAAGGCCGAAAGAAATCGTAAAAGAAAACAGTTCCACCTCGTTGTTCATTTTTTCTATAGTGAAAGAGATCAGGTGTCGGCCACAATGAATGATACAATGATAAGTAAATCATTCAAAATAAATAGAGTAGGATTTGTTGAATCTGCATGTAACCGCATCATGAGTGGTCATTAGTTTTTTATTTCTAAAATCTTCTTTAATGAATACTGCTTATAAGTGTCAGTCTCGATACATAGTGCGTAAAGAATTGTTCCACTCGGAGTCGGAAGTATGGAGACGGGTTTAACTGGCCTAAATTGGTTTTTCTTAGAGCCACCAGCATACTTTATCTGAATAGGTTCTTGTTTAAAGGCAAACTCGACCAAACTTTTGAGATGTTTTGGAATTTGCATTAAATCTAATTCTTTAAAATCTGAAAAATTGAACTGTTTTGCTTTCTGTATGAAATCATTTTGTCCATTTAAAGCACCTTGAATGATTAACTCTAAACTGACATAAGCATCATCTAAGGCCCTATGGTGATTTGATAAATGTATTTTAAAATGCTTGGCCAAATTTCCGAGTTTGTGATTTTTTACATCTTTGTTAACTTTCCTTGAAAAATCACATGAACAATAAATGTCTGAATGAGGAAAAAAAATCTTGTTTTGGTGCATTAGAAATACCAAAAAGCCGATATCGAATTTAGCATTGTGAGCTATGATCGGTAAATCTTCGATAAAGTGAATCAAGTCTTCTAAAACTGCCCCAATTTTCCTTTTACCTTTTACCATTTGATTGTCGATACCATGGATGTCTATTATCGATTGATCTATAGTAACCTCAGGGTCGCAGATTTCATCAAAAATTGAAACCCCTATTGGCGTCACTTTTATTGCAGAAACTTCGACAATTTTATCAACAACAGGTGATAATCCAGTTGTTTCCAAATCCAAAGCTAAGACTCCATTTGGGAAAATACTCAATAGTTTTTCTTGCTTTAATCTGTTTATTTGTGACTGCAGAAATTCGCTTTTATTCAGTTGTTTATCCACTTTAATAATTCTCTATAAAGTCATAGTTAAATTGACAATTCCCTAGGGTAAATCTAAAAATTCTATTACTAAACGTTTGACAGGTTATACTACTTCGCACAAAAAACCAAGGTATTAGGACGCAACATGAAATCATTTGATGTAATTGTTTTAGGGGCAGGGCCAGGCGGATATGTGGCCGCAATAAGAGCTGCACAATTAGGAAATAAAGTGGCCATTGTAGAAGAGGATAAACTAGGTGGAGTTTGTCTCAACAGAGGATGCATCCCAACTAAGGCCCTTTTAAAATCTGCCCATTCAGTACATGAATTAGCAGAATTTAGTAAACTAGGAATAAATATTGAACTCAAAAGTTTAGATGGATCTCAAGCAGTTCTAAGGGCCAATCAGATCAGTGATAGAATTTCAAAAGGTGTGGCCTTTCTGATGAAAAAAAATAATATCGAAGTCATTTATGGCAGTGGGGTTATCAAATCTCAAACCGCCCTAGAAGTTAAGTCTCCTAAGGGTCATACTGACACATATTCGTTTAAAAAGCTAATCATCGCAACAGGTGCAAAATACAGAACTTTTCCAGGATTAGATCACGACGGAAAAAGATTAATCGGGGCTTGGGAGGCCGTGAAGTTAAAAGAACTTCCTAAGTCAATTGGTATTATTGGCGCAGGGGCCATAGGTGTTGAATTTGCTTATTTTTGGAATGCTTTTGGCGTAGACGTCCATATTTTTGAATTACAAAATCATCTCCTTCCCATAGAGGATGAGGAGAGTTCAAAAGAAGTTGAAAAGGCCTATAAAAAATATGGAATAAAAATGTCTTTGGGGATTGAAGGAATTTCAGCAAAAAATAACGGTAATGATGTCAGCTTCATTGTAAAAGAAAATGGTAAAGAAAATATTTATCATTTTGATTTGGGATTAATTGCTGTTGGAATGACCGGAAATGTTGACAATATTGGTTTAGAGAATCTGGGGATTAAGGTTGATAAGGGTTTTATAAAAGTAGATTCATTTTATCAGACAAATATTTCAAACATATATGCCATTGGAGATGTCTCTGGCCCTCCTTTGTTGGCCCACGCAGCTTCGCATGAAGGAGTCATTGCAGCTGAACATCTGTCAGGGACGCATCCTCATCCATTAGATAAGAGAAATATTCCTGGATGCACTTATTGCTATCCACAGGTAGCATCAGTAGGGTACACAGAAAAAGAATTAAAAGAAGAAGGGATTGAATACAGTGTTGGAAAATTACCTTTTTCGGCCAATGGAAAGGCCCAGGCCAGTAATGAGACTTCTGGACACATAAAGGTGCTTATGGGGAAAAAACATGGAGAAATGCTAGGGGCACATATTGTTGGTGATAATGCTACAGAATTAATCCATGAATATGTGTTATTTCGTACAATGGAGGGGATAGATGAAGAAATTTTTGCTACTGTTCATCCTCATCCCACTCTTGGTGAGTTTTTGGCCGAGGCCGTACTTGCATCAAAAAATAGAGCTTTAAACTTTTAGGAGATATATCAATGGCCAGAATAGAAATCGTTATGCCACAAATGGGTGAGTCAATTACTAACGGTACGATTACACGTTGGAATAAAAGTGTTGGAGATGCTATTGAATTAGATGAAATCCTTTTTGAAATTTCAACCGACAAAGTAGAATCTGAAATACCTTCACCTGTAGAAGGAAAACTTGTTGAAATTCTCTTTCCTGAGGGTGAAACAGTTGATGTGGGAATACCTGTTGCAGTAGTTGATGATGATATGAACGCTGAAGTGGTAGCAACTTCCCAAGCACCGGCCGAGAAACCTTCTCAAGCTCCGGTTGTCCCTGAAATTCCTGTATCAAACGAAGAGGGAAGCAATGATAGGAGATTCTATACTCCGTTGGTAAAAAAAATGGCAGAAGAAGCAGGAGTTCCACTTTGTGAACTTTCAAAAGTCCAAGGAAGTGGTGCAGGGGGTAGAGTTAATAAACAAGATCTTGAAAACTTTATCACTAATAATGGCCCCGTAAAATCATCACAACCTCCTAAATCTGAATCTGTATCTACATCTTCAAAAGCACCCTCTTTACCTACTGGAGGAGTTGCTCAAGTTAGAGGTGCAGGAGAGAGAGTGGAAATTATTCCAATGGATAATATGAGGAAGGCCATTGCCAAAAATATGGTGTCTTCAAAATTAACGTCACCTCATGTGAGTTCCATTTCAGAAGTAGATGTGACTCATATAGTTCAGTATAGAGAAAAAATTAAGCACGACTTTAAAAAACGTGAAGGTGTAAATCTCACTTATACACATTTCTTTTTATGGGCCATTACACAAGCTTTAAAGGAATATCCTCTCGTTAATGCCTCGATTGAAGGCGATAATATTGTCGTCAAAAAAGATATTAATTTGGGTTGTGCCGTTGCTGTTCCGGGAAATGGTTTAGTTGTACCAGTTATTAGAAATATAGACACCTTAAATATGGTAGGAATTGTAAGGGCCCTCGATTCTCTTGTACAAAAGGCCAGAACAAGAAAACTTACAATGGAAGAACTAACCGGAGGAACTTTCACATTTACAAACGTAGGTTCATTTGGAACTTTAATGGCCACTCCAGTTATATTACAACCCCAAGTAGGTATTCTAGCAGGTGGAGCAATACAAAAAAGAGTTGTGGTCACAAAAGATAATTCAATTGCTATCCGTGATATGCTTTACCTTACACATACCTATGATCACAGACTCGTGGATGGAGAGCTTGGTGGATTGTTTTTAGAATATATATGCCAAAAACTCAGAGACCTTGATCCAAGCTCTATAGTTTCTTAAAGCTATTTAGAAATCCTTAATTATATCTACCAGTGCAGGTATGTCGATAAAAGGATTTCTGGTATATTGGATTTTATAGATTAAATTGTTTCGTATCATCTCATGACTTGAGACAGGATCTATCTGGTTCCATTTTCTAAGGACTGCTTCTTGATATTGATCTATTGGAGAATTGTATTTGATAGAAAAGTAGAACATTGCCCGAGCAATGTCGCCTTTGATATGCGATGGAGGCTCATAGCTAGATTGGTTGCTCTCAACATCATAACCAAAACTGGAGGGAGAGCATAAATGCTCGTTTAAGACTTCCTCAACTTCAGCAAAAGGATAGTTTCCTCGAGTCGAGTTTGCATAGGAACTAACAGGCAAAAGGTGGTGTAAATCTGATTTTTGCATATCTTTGCTAAAAGTTTTATTAAATTTACTTTGAGGCCAAATGTGTTCACAATTTATAAAGTGATGGTTTGGAATTTTTCCTTTTCCAATTGGCGCTTCTTTAAAAGATGACTCTCTATAAATAATGTTACAATAATTGTCTTTCAGAAATATCCCTAATTCATCTTTTTCTAAAAATAATGTTCCAAAAAGAATTCTTCTTGCATCCTGATAGGAAAATACTCTATGAGTAAAACAATTTTTTTTACCTTCGCAGTTTTTTACAAGTAAGTCATCTTCATTTTTACTAACGATATGACTTAAGTACATTATTTTTTGTAAATCTTTTTTCATTTGTTCTGGATTGAGATGTCCGTTTTTAATATTTTCTCTAAATTGCTTAGGGTAATAATTTTGAAAAGCATAGGATCTTATTGAAATTAATAATAAGATTAAGATTTTATACATATTCATCCTTGTGTTAAACATTTTCTTCAATGAAAAGTTCACAATAATCTTACTAATAAGATGTATTAAATATCTCTAAGAAAATTCTTACATTTTGTGAGTTTTGTTACATTTTCTGTAAGGTTAGTTGAGTGAAATTGTAATGAGTTTTTTTAAAAAAAGGCCATGAATTAATTCATGGCCCTATGAGTGATGATTATTTTGGATATGTGATTATTTAATTACTCAGCTTGCTCCCCTGGAACAGTTTCATATTTCTCCATTGCTTGAATGTAGAGGTTTCGAAAAATGGTGAGATCTCTTTCTATTCCATTCAGAGAAAGTTTAGGGTTTTCTTGTGAAGGTTTACATATCTCAGGAAGATTCTTATGAATATCAGCTATACTCGAGAATAGTTCAGAATCAATAATTGCAAATTCTTTTGATTTCTCCAAAAGCTTGTCGTTTATTTCTACTCCTATAGAATTAAGTAGTTTAAAGTTTTTATACTTGACGAAAAATTGATATTCATTTTGAATGTCAATTGCCTCGGCCAGGAGATCTCCTAACTTTTTTGTCATTTCATCACTTGTAGGTTGATTCATATCAAAATCTTTCATCTTTTCTCTAAGGTGGCAGGCGCTAGCAGAGAGTGAGTGGATTTGATAAAGTGCTAGGAAGTGAAATTGATCATCAGGTCTAATCTTTCGTGGAACATAGGCCTCATCGTATTCGTACATGGCATAGCCAAGTGCAGATCCTGTAGAAATCATAACCATAGATTTTTTAAAGACTTCATTCCCTGATGGTGTGTTTTCAAAAAGATCAATGGCCTCAGAGAGGTGTGCCGATCCGTCATTGGATGAATGATTCGAAGATTTACTATCATGTGAAATCCTTTGGAATGTTCCATACAAAGTTTCATTGATGGACGCATTTTGTTTTTCTGATAAATTGGAAGGAGTTTCTTCGATCGTCCTAGCTATTTTACTTTTACGAATTCGAGGAATGTAGGAAATAATCGCTGGCACTCTAACTAATTCCATTCTATAAATAAAATTTTCCCATGCCGCTTTAAACTTAATTCTATTTTTGTCTTTATCAGCAAGTAGTTTCCCTATTTCAATTGCTTCCTTTTTGGTGATGTTTTCGCCAACGTTAGCTTTATCTGAAAGTTTTTTAATTATCTCATTAAGTCTTGCCGGCCGATTTGGTTTGTTTTTTACTTCTGAATCTAGTTTGTTAACAAAAGTGTTAAAATTATCAATTCGTGCTTTTGCTTTTTCTTTTTGAGAATTATAGTTTTTAACAATCTGTTCGACTTTTTGAGAAAATTCTTCAGGTTGAAAATTTTTATTTTTCAAATACGATAAAATTTTATCAACAATTGAGTCATACTGAGAGATGTTTTGTGAAGTGAAGATAATTCCATTTTCTACTTCGGTCTGAAAGATACTCATTAAAGACTCTGATTCTTCTTGACTAAACTTTTTTGACTTTTGAATGTCTTTTATAAAATGATCAAACTTTTTAATTTGTTCAATAGAATGGGAGGTGGTTTCATTTAATTGAGATTTTAGTTTTTCAAGCACAGTCATCATTTTATTTGCTAAACTATCATTAAACTTCTCACCATTTTTAATTTTTTTATTTAGACCTTCAGAGATGAGGATTTCCATTTTTGTGAAATCCTCAATTGAAACTCCTTCAACAGAAAAATTCTTAAATCTTAATTTTTTGATGAACTCGTCAAAATGAGGGACTATTTCACTTGTTAAAATTTCATTTTCGTTTACTCTTTTTTTGAGCTCTTCAATCAAAGCGAGGAATTCTTCTTTTTGTTCTTTATTAAGAGAAGCACCTTCTTTTGCCTGTATTTTCAGATCTTTAACAAAATTATCAACATCGACAATTTTTTTATAAGCAGTTTTGTCAGGTGCCTGAATTGGTCTTAGATAAAAATCAAATGGAATCATTTTATTTCCGACCTTAAGAAGTACATCATCAAAATCTTTTTTTAGAGATTTCATGGAGTTAATTGAAAGCTTAAGAGGTTTCATATAACTTTTTTCACTAGAAAGTAGACCGTCTACAAATTTTTTACATCCAGCTTTAGTAAAGGTCGAATCGATAAGGTTTACAAAACCTAGTGATCCCCATGCTATAATTGCCCCTCCTAGAGCGTGGTTCCAACCACTTCGAACTTCATCAGATTCAATATCTTCTTGCTTTTTTTCAAAAATTTCATCGCCAATGGACAAAATACCTTCTCTTAAGGATGCATCTTGAAAATAGAGAACTGTTAAGTAACTTAAGTAAATGTTATGCTGGTGAGCATTGAAGTTTTCTATGAGTTTAATCAATTGATCTCGAGAATGAGCTTGAAAATAAATATTGGCCTGATCTGGAGTTTGTTCTTGTTGATATCCAAGAGTTGCATTAGTGAGTTCGTAAATTTCAGTCCAATCCTTAAGTTCAAAGTATTTTGCTATTTGTCCAATATAAGACTCAGGTTTAACATCATTGGCCTGAGAATAGTTTGAAAAGAAGAGAAATATTACCAATAAAATGATTGCGTTTTTCATTATTTTATCTCCTCTTCATCAATATCTTTTTTAGGATAAGCTCTCTCGTTAACAGTCTGTTTTAGTTCTTCCTCTGTGTATTTGGACTTTCTAAAGTATTCTTTAAATGTCTTATTAAAAACAAAATCTTCTAATGCCCTAAAATCTGGTCTTGTTGGTATTGTGCGAATGATTTCCAAAGTTTCATAAACTGAGCCATCATCCATAACTTTTTCAGAGATAACTCTTTTTAGCCCAGCAGCTCTTTCATAAGTTTCACGACGGGTAAGTTTATATTCATCTCCAATGAGGGATAATTGTTTTCCTTTTCTCATTTCCCAATCATCAAAAATAGTATCAGTATCTTTAATCTTTTTATTCTCATCCGCTTTAAAGACATTTTTTAGTTTATCTATGAAACTGAGATTTTCATCCCTTGGAATCTTTTTAAGAAGTTGTCTAGGGTTTCCTGTCCAAATAGATGAGAGGAGATCTTGATAAATTAATTGTCCATAAGTTGAATTGTTATCTTTTCTTGAAAAATTAAATAGCTTAAGGGTTTCAATTTCCTGTTCTGTCGCACCAGCATTTCTTGCTCTCATGATTTCAGCATCCAGATTTTCTTGTGTGTTTCTCGTAAAATTCATTGTTGATCTATATTCCTCTGAAATTTTACTGAGAGCATGCTCAACCTTGTGAAATTGATTTCTGGTTAAATTTCCAGAACGATAGAGTTGTTCTAATTCTGTAAAAGCATCATTTATTTTATACACATTCCAAGTTGGTTTTATTCCTAAAATTGCAAAATCATGGGTTAAGTACTCTAATTTTAACTCTGAAGATTTGTATTGTTTCTCTATTATTGTGTAGACTTCATCTTTTGCTCTTTTGATCTGCTCGTTTAGAAACTTCTCCGACGCTAAGATACCTTCAATGTGTGTTTCAAATGCATTTGTTACCTCGTCTTCTAGTTTGTTTAATTCTGAAGTCTCAATAGTTTTAACAGATTCATTCTTTGGAGATTTATTATTTTCAATATCCTTAACTATTGCAAGTTCACCATTCTTTGTTTGTTTCATTGCTAAAAGAGATTTCGATTGGTACTCATTATATTTAGAAAGAAACTCTTCAAAGGACTTGAGATCAATTTTATTTTCTTTTGCAAACTTTTTGAAACTTTTTGGGTAAACTTTATAAGCTGAATCGAGTGCAGTTAGAATTTCAGCTCTGGCGATATCGACTTGAATGATTCGATCGATATCATTTGAAGCTTTGTTGTTATGAAGTAATATGGAAAAATCTTTCTTTAGAGTTTTAAACAATTTAGCATATTCTTTCTTACGTATTCTGGCCATATCAGCGATAATCGAAGGATCCCAAGAAAATGTATTTCCTTTAAATCCAATAACACTAAACACATCGTAGAGTCTATTGTGCTCCCTTAACTGATAACTACTCGTTTTGAGCAATTTGGGAAAATCTACAAAAACTGTTTCAAAAGGGGCCTTAATTATTCTAAAAGGGTTAAGCAGAGTCATGAGAGGAACTAATGGCCTATCAGGATCTTCATTTTTCTTAAAATGTTTTCCAATCTCTTTGATTGTTTCAATAGGCATAAGCTTAGACCACTTTACATCCTTGAGGGATTTTATTTTTGATAGTTTTAAATCATATCGCTGCGGTTTTGAATATTTTCTCATTTTAAATTTATTTGCAGCTCCAGCAACAATCGGAATACCCAAAGCAAACGCTAGCAAAAATACTGCGGTAGAAATGAAGTTTAATAATTCCGCATTATATTGCTGCTCCCTCACTTGAGCATCATTTTGATTAAAAAGTGCAAATTGTGAATTAAGAGCTGCAATGGAAAGATCATTAATATCATTTTTTTCTAAGCGATCTGTAACGGCGCTCTTCCAAAACTCATGGGCGAGATCATAGACAAAGGGATAATTTGCTGAAAACATAAAACCAGTAACGTATGGAAGAAGCGCTTGATCAATTCGTCTCAAAAAGAGAGTTAAAGGCATCATCATTTTAAAGTTTTTTGTAAGCATTGGAACGACATGTAGAATAATGGAAACTTGAAATCCCCACATAACATATGTATTCATATAAGTGTCCCAAACTTTTTCACCAACAGACATTCGAAGGTAATCAATTAGAAATTGTCTATTTTCAAATGCCATGGCCGGGGCCATTTGTAGAAGATGTTTTAGAGCTCCAGAATACTGGACGATGTAAGAAATATCCTCGATCTTTTTTGCATTTTTAACAGCTTCGATGTGTTCTTTGATTGTTTTTTCACTTTTTTCCATTACGATTTCGACAGCTTTGACTTTTTGTTCTCTAGTAAGGCCCTCGTAAGAAAGAACTTCAAAGAGGTAGGCCTCATCAAGTTCAACGGTTTTTTTCTTTTCTTGCTTGATCTCCTTTCTTTTTTTCATGACCATGTCATTTGGAAGGTCAATCTGATTATTTAATATTGGGAAGTTAGAGAGAATTTCGGCAATATCAATCTGGTAGTATGCCTTTAAAGTTTCCTCGTTAAAATCCATCTCTTTTACAGTTGGATTTTTTTCAAAATTATTATCAAACTTAAATAGAGAAATTATATCTTCTAATTCACTAATTGCACTATCAATATATTCAGAAGTTCCTTTTTTCTCTAAAATCTTTTTGTATTCACCGAAAGCGCCCATATAGTCTTGTTGTCCAAGTATTTGTTTTGCCATATCACGAGAAACATGACTAAGCAGATTATTGTTCAGATAAGGGGCAATAAGAAACTGAAATTTCTTCATGTCAACGATGTCTGTTTCTATGAGATCTGCAATTTTTTGATTGTCTTGCTTTTGGATAATCTCGTCGGATGCTTGTCTGAGAATTGAGAAGTAACTAGCTTTAAACTTATTTCCCAAATTAAAGGCTTCCGAACTTAGTCCTTGGTCAATAATAGGAACAAGAAGCGTATCACTTATTTCGCTTCTTAGTTCTTGCGCTCTTTGGTCAAGGAGTTCAGATATTTTGTCGACATTTTCTTTATTAATATATGGGATGTGAACTTTTTCATCTTTTCCAGGGGTAGTCACTTCATAAGCATGGCCTTCAAGTATTTCAAAAATGGCATTAATTTTTGAGGTGATGATAATTTCTTTTAAATCACTGGGAAGTGCTTCTTTAGAAAGATCACTTAGCTCGAGTGATTTGGTCTGAGCAATAGATACTGCATATTTTAGGTACTCAGAAGACTCTGCCATCTGTAAGGTATCCTCAAGATTAAATTCGAGAAATTCTCTCAGAGTATCTTTTTCTTTCTCACTTACTTCAATTGTTTCAACAATAATTTCAGTAAGCTTATAGACAAAATCTCTACTCGCAAAGAGTTTTGAGTTTAATGGATTTTCACCAAGCCAAATCCAAAAAGCTGTTTGAAAGTCATCTTCTTTAAACTGATCTTTATCAAAAAATGGAAAATGTTTTACAAACTGAAGATATCTCGATGAAATATGTTCGGTTCTTTCATTTTCATCTAAAATGAGGGGGAGCATTTCAAGACTTCCTAGCTCTGGATTACTGCTTTGTTTGAAAGGGAAGTAGATTTCTTTTTCACCTTTGTATTTTCTAATTTCATCATACGAAAAAAGAAGTTGTTGGAGAGTGATGTACTTAACAGCGTCAAAAAAGCCTTTTTTTCGGTCTTCATGTGAGAAATGATGTCTGAGCATTACACCTTGATAAAAGATTTTTTTAAAACTGATGATATAATTATCTCCATCTTTTTTTAGGTCATAATTGGTTAGAAGATTGATTTCGTTGTCACCTATTTTTTGAGGGATAAAGATGGCAGCGAGATCTTTGAAATTCTCACCTTTTATCTTTAGATTGAAATTATCTAAATCAGAAAGAGCGAATTTTTCATTTTTGGCACTTAAAATTAATAGGTAGTTGGCCATTAAGGTTGAATACATAACCATCATTTGGGTTAAATTAATATTTGTATGGATTACCTTTTCCTTGGTTTCAGGATGGATCAATTGTCCGTTAAGTGCTTTTTCCAGTAGTTCTTTCATTTCTAGGGTCGCGCCCTTTTGATCCACATACTTGTCCAGGGCGATATTTCCGATTGTACCTTTATAGATGATTGCTTCTCGTTGCTTTCCAAGAGTCTCTTGGATGGTTGAGTAGCGTCTAGAAATTTCAGGGTGAATAGCTGCGTATGTAACCTGTTGAATCAGTAGAGTTGTCATTACACTATTGATCATGATTGTTTTAAACAGATCTTTCAAATTCACGCGTTCCTCCTCAAATTCCAGGGCGCTTGATTAAATTTTGTACACCCCAACAGACCACTTTAACCTAGAATTAGGTGTTTAGTAGAAGTCGAGAAGTATAGGTAGTATAGACTGCAATGACAATGCCAGAAAGGAAGTGTGAAAAATATTCATTTACCGTCAAATTCTTATAATCATTGGGAAAAAATGGTGTTTGATTATCATATTTTTGATGTAAGAAAGTAAGTTCTATATGCTCATTGTTGTCTAAAATATAATACAACCCTTTCATTTATACATGGATGATAAGCTTTGATTGTTTTTTTCGAATAGACACACTAATTTTTTATATATGAAAAAGCAAAATTTAAAATTCTTAGTCTTATTATTATTCATTGTTGCTTGCGACAGAAATAACGATTCTCTTCCTGATCCAGGTATTGGTCGATTAAAGAAAGTTGAAACGATAACGAATACAGAGACTCAAAATGTCAATTTAACTGGTGATGAACAAAATGATGCCCAAACCTTTGATGTATCTGAGCAAATTCAGGAACAGATGGGAATCATTATTAAAAATTGTCCAGATGGCCTTTTGTCGCAACTGGAGTTTGACAAGAATAGTGATGCCTTCGAGTTAATCTTAGATGCATTTAATATAAGTGAACTTTCATGCGAAGGAAGCGAATTTTATGTTAAAGAGGGGACGATGAATTTACCAGAAGCTTCAAAATTTAATTATCAGGATGAAGTTGATCAGAATCTAGGAGTGTTACTCATTGATTCACTCAATACGCTCCAAACAGATGCTTCTCTAAACTTCAAGTTTGTCTTTACGCAGGCCCCAGAATTCAGTAAAAGTGAAGATATCTTGAAAAATTATTTAGAAATTATTGATTGGTCTCAAAATGTCGATAAAAAATTTAATCGTTCTATTTTTATCTCAGAAGATTTAACTTTAGAAGTCGATTTGGCCGGTAAAAACGTGACAGAACAACCACTTCTTGACCAATTTTTTAAACCTGTTGTTGAAAAAATTTCAAATCTTTCCAAAAATTATGAATCATTATTGGCATTAAAATTAGGAGTTAAAAACGTTGTTTATGACTTCTCGATGACTCAAAATGGATTATCTACTGTATGTGATCTTTCTGTTTCTTCAAAAATTGTCTCTGAACTTGAAAAATTCACTGATGAAGCTGACCTATCTAAAGAAGTAATAAGACTAAGTGATAGGGACTATGCGTTTGATGGTGGTTACGTCATAAATTGTTCTTCAGACGAATCCATTGATATGTCAATTGAAGGTTTTTTAAATCATTATAAAATTGAGAACTCAATTTTAAATAGACTATTTTAAAGATTGAAAGTCTTCCACGAGCTAAAGCAAGTAGATTGCAAGTCATTACAAAGCATTTTATTATATCATAATTGTCACATGTTATTTTCCCACTCTTAGTGCAAGCTAAGTAACCATTCTAAGTATATTTGGATACCGTGACCATTTTGTATATCTTTTAGAGGATACCTTCTTCCAATATGGGATTTTTAGAGTTATGTGCGACCATTACGAATTGAGATCTGGTATTCAGTGCAAATCCTTGAAATTTTGGTCGTAACATCTAGTACAAAAAATTTGTTTTTTCTTCTATTAATGCTTGTTTTTAAGTTTATAAAAACAAATAAGAGATATTTTATGTTCGAAGAACGACTAAAAGGTGCCCGCTTTGGAAATTACACTCATAGGTGGTCGATCTGATATGAAGATGACCTACTTTCTGATCAATATGTTCCAATTTCTTAAAGCACCACTCAAATTATCTATTGTCTTAAATTCTTATGCTTGTCTATTTAAATGTATTCCGCTAATTGTTTTTATGTCACTTTGGCCCACAAAATAAACGATTGAGAAATCTCAAATATTTTGAATACTTATCAATGTATCGTAAATCTCTTTGCGAATATCGTTTGCATTTTCATGAGTATTTGGATCAGTGATTATTACATTTTCCTCTTCCAAAATTTCCTGAGTAACGAGTTCCAAGTACTCATTTTTTAAATCAATATATTTTTCTGTAAATTCATCTAGGGTTGATTTTAACACTTTTGTAAGATGAATATGAGCACTGCCTCTAATATTGCTATCAAAATTAAAGCGAACTGTTCCCAAGTCACTGACAGTAACATTTGTTATTAACTTGCCGTGATACCGCTCAATGATTTCTTGTTGTGTGAGATTTAAATTTTTGTCATGTACGATCAGTTCAAGTAATGTTCCGTCAAAAATAACTTTAAAAACAACAGTTTTGCTATCACATAAAATCATTTCCTTTTTTTCTTTTAGTGTATCAAGGTCAACAGTAAGTCCTTTATTATCAGTCAAGCACTTATCAACAAGTTCTCCTTCCTCATATACATAATGAATGACGTCAAAAGAGAGTACGAACTTATCTGCTTGTTTTTCTTCCTTGATATCATTTATCTTGTTTATTTCTTGTACGACTTGTTGTTCGGGTTGGAGCAGTTCGTTTTCAGAAGTTGTTTTATTTTTACTGTCACAAGCACTCATTAGTGCCATTATGATGATGATTGAAAGAATACTTCTAGGCCCCATTATATTTCTCTCTTGTACAGGTTTATTTCTCTTATATTTTAACATTGCTTTTTGGAGAAATGATTTAGATTGAAAATATTACCTTAGGTGTTTAAATATTTATGAAGATACAAAAAAAAGGGAGGATTAAAATCCTCCCTTCATGCGCATTTATTTTTTAATTAGACTTAGCTAATCAAGGACTAAATTTTAGTGATTTTACACTGTTTAACAGTAGCTTCGTGATCTTCTTTAGGAGTTTCACTCTTTAGAACGTCACTGTGGTAAGCAATACCATTTGCAGTCGCAACAGCTGGCTCAGTTGTCTGAAGCATTGCTGCAACTTTATCGGCCATATTTCTAACAGCTTGAAGGCTTGTAAATTTGTGTACACACTCAAAAGCTCCAGCACCAACAAGTGCTTGTTTATTTGCTTTTACATAAGCAGCTGAACCAGCAAAAATCTGTTCAACAACAGGCTTAACTGAATCCCCTAAACGAACGATAAGGGCCTTACCAAAATCTTTTGCTGATCTTGAAGCACCTTTAGCTACTTTCATAGAAGCAATAACTGATTTCTCAGCTTTTCTTGATTCTTCTACAGTAGTAAACCAATCAGCTTGATAGTTTTCGCTCATTGTTTCAACTTCTTTAAGGGCCTCAGCTATTTTAGCTTCTGAAGTAAACCTTGTAATTTCTTTTCCAGTTAACTCACTAAGAGTTTTTTGCATCTTAGGTGATGCTGTAACTTCTTCAACTTTGACAGCTGGAAGTTTAAATGCGAATGCAGACGTTGACAATAAGGCAGCAACGGCAGCAACAGATAATACTTTTCTTACGATTTTCATTTGTTAACTCCTTGATTAGTCCAAAACATTTTTTCGTAAAGCTTTTAGTCCTTCTAGGAATAGCACTTCTCAAATTCTGCATCAAGCTTTTAGGCCAGGGCATGTAAAAAAGTAACCCTTACCGGAATACACGTTATATAATATACAACAGCTTATCCCAAGCACGGCCCAGAAAGTGTCCAAGCACCCTACAGAAGAACGAATATCTAATTCCCGAGTGGTTATGTCAATAAAAAAAGTCTAGAATGATTTCAAACTTTTGTCAGATTCTCAATATGTCTTTTAAGTAAATTTTCTTCGCCTTGCTCAGAGGGTTCGTAAAATTGAGGGGTTCTCGGATCTGAATAGTGTTGCTCTGTGTAATTTTTAGGATAAGAATGAGGATACTTGTATTTAATGGGATGATTTTTATCGGGAAAGTTTTTGAGATGCTCCGGAACTTCAAGGGTAGCGTTGTTCTTGACAAACTCTAGTGCCTTATTAATTGCTAAATAGGCAGAATTACTTTTGGGAGAACAGGCCAAGAAGATAACCGTTTGGGACAAATTTATTCTGGCCTCAGGCATACCTATGTTCTGAACTGCCAAAAGCGTAGAAACGGCCAAATTTAAGGCCATTGGGTTAGCGTTTCCGATATCCTCACTAGCAAAAATAACTAGCCTTCTAGCTATAAAAACTGGATCTTCTCCACCATCTATCATAACAGCAAGCCATAAGATCGAAGAATCCGGGTCAGATCCTCTCATGCTTTTAATGAAGGCCGATACCACATCATAATGTCGATTTTGGTTTCTATCATATTCTCTAGCGTTTTCTAAAATAAGTTTTCTAAGCCCTGTTTCAGTTATATTTGGATTCTTTTCAATTTCAGCTAGGTAATTTAAGGCTTTACGTGTGTCTCCATGGCATCTACTTGCAATAAATTGCAGATTCTCAATTGAACAATTAATATTATTATCTTCTTTGGCCCTCTCTAAAATACTAAGAATATCTTTTTCTTTTAAAGGTTTGAGCTCAATAATATGAAGTCTTGATAATAGGGCCTTATTTACAGAACTTCTTGGGTTTTCAGTTGTCGCTCCGACAAGGGTGAAACAACCTTCTTCAACATAGGGGAGTAGCGCATCTTGTTGTGCTTTATTGAAACGATGGATTTCATCAACAAATAAAAGAGAAGGTCTTCCATTAATAGATTTCATTTCAATTGCATTTGCAATAATTTTTTTTAAATCATTGACTCCTCCAAGCACTGCATTGAATGGGTAAAAATTAAAATTAGCATTTTTTGCAACGAGATGGGCCAGTGTTGTTTTGCCTGTTCCAGGAGGTCCCCAAACAATAAAACTTGGTGGATTTTTATCACGTAGCATTGGAAATCTTTTTAAAATTGAATCATGCCCATAGAATTGTGAGAAGCTTTGAGGTCTCATTCTGTATGCCAGTGGGTGTAAAACGGGTGATTTTGTAGAATGAGGTTCATCAAATAAGTTTGTTTGCATGGGGTGGCCTTCCAGTAAGATATTGACGAATACCTCAATACAACATAATGTGTGCAAAATCTATTTTCCCAGCAGTGGTTGGTTATAATGCTAAGATGAGGGAGGTGAATGTGATGAATTATCGTGATTTTAATGCGTTATCAATTGTAATTGATGATAGAATTGGTGTTGAGAGATCTTTAAAAAGATTCAAGAGAATGTGCGAGTCTTTCGGTGTTGTTAAAGAATACAGAAAAAGACAAGAGTACAAAAAACCTTCTGTTCGTCTCAAAGAGAAGCTGGAAGCGGCCGAAAAGAGAAGAAGAAAAACAAATTCAAAAATTGTAAGAGGACGTACAAAGTTCTAATTACATTGAGGGCCTAAGATTAGGCCCTCTTTTTTTCTGGAGTTATTTTACTTTTTGTTGAAATCTCCTAAAATAATCCTATCAAATATTATTGGCCCTGAAAATTTCACTTCATTCTCTTCATGGTCTTCATATGAATTTCTAATAAATCCTCAAAAAATAGTCACAACTTTAGTTGGCGTATTCGAGTTAACTTGCTGAAACATTCAACCGCTAAGCCGCTGATGCGTCTTTTAGTGGGGGCTTCTAAGATTTTTCGAGTTCGCTCTCAAAACCTAAGCTCTATATCCGCTGAATGAAACCTAACCAAAACTACTCATGTAATTCTGGTGTTCATTTCCTACTTTATCGATGCTGGTTTTATCTTTAGATAGTTTCCAAAGTTCAATTGCAGTCATCTCCATAGGCGTAAATTCCGAGGCAGCACCCCGTATTCTATGATTAACAAAACTTTCTAAGTTATTGCCGCCTTTAAATCTCTGTCAATATCCAATCCATAGTGGATGCACTTATACCTTCTGTCTTTAAGCTTCATGTCATTCTTGATCTTGCCACATTGGCCACACTTTTTTGAGTTTGGATAAAATCTGTCCGCCACAAAAAGGACATTGTCGTTAAGAGCTGATTTGTATTTCAATTGTCTTCTCAACTCATAAAAACCTAGATCACTGTTTGCTCGGGCAAGCTCGTGGTTTTTAAGCATCCCCTTATTATATTTTTGAGCTATTCGAAATTTTTTTCACAAAGCCTTTTTAAAGACTTATAAGAGTTGTCTTTGCCTGCAGCAATTATATTTTCATATATTGCAGTTTTGCCAATAATTTGGTTTTTATTACCTCCATAAAAGAATATTCCGCTTCTATCTACATCCATGTCAAAGGCCTTTGTTTTTGCAACTGATCTTAAAGATCCAACGAACCCAAGAAATACTCGTCGTCTATAGGCCTCAATAGAAATATCTGCTTTTAAATCATGAAGAACAATCGTCGAGATTTCCTTGCTCGCAATCATCTCATCATCATCAAAAAATTGAGTTTCAAAAATAATTGTTCTGTTATCGTATGTTCCATTACCTCTATACTTAATTAAAAAATCACTATCCATTTCATATTGGCCACTAACTGACAATTCGCTGTTAAATAAGTTATTATAAGACTCAATATCTAGATAGAAAAAAATATGTCTATATCTATAGTCCTTTTTACCATTCAAATAAATGTTAACTTCAACTGTATTTGGTCTTTGATCAGACATGATACTTATGCCCAAATGTGTTTGTTCGTCTTCTACAACTTCTCCAATAATTTTTCCAAGTGGCCTATATTCAAGAACTGATTCAATAGACAAGGCCTGAAAACTTAGAATAAATAGAATAGCAAATTTCAATATTTTCATAATACCTCCGATATAGTTTGTTAACTAACATATATTATTAATTGAGGAGAAGATTATTACATAAAAGTAATTAAATATTAGGAAATACAATGAAGGATTTATCATATTTGTGACGATCAATTGAACTCAATCCAAAGCATGTCAACTCCTCTATACTTTTAGCGTCTGAATTGGATTGAAGTTTATTTTATTGAATGGAGACCAAGTAACTTTTACTTGCTTTTTAGGATAATTTTTAAAATCGAGTTCCATCTATTATGCATGACTTGAAAGGTAACATTTAGTTTTTTAGGGATTTTTAAGTCACCTTTAACTAATTCCATGTGAAAAGTATTCCAAGACATATTCATGTACTCAAGAAGTTCAATTAAAACATTGGGGTCATTTTCATGAAGGATATAAGATTCTATTTTTTTTATAAAACTATTCCAAACAAAGTAAAAATTGTCGGCCTCGTTTTTCTCAAAGATTGTAAAAAGTAGGATCTCCGTTTCAATTTTTAAATTGTGTAAATCAGTGGATATTTCATTAATGATATCTGGATAGGGGAGGTAGGTTTCATCTGTATGTATAAGAACTTGCTCAAATTTGTGTACAATATTAAATGAGTTGTTAGCAACCAAGTCCAATTGTTTCAAATAATTTAGGTATACATCAAATTTTGTGTAATCTTCAAGATCAAGTGCTTGACCTTTTTTTAATAGAGAGCTGATATTTTGATCAGATTCTTTAATTCGGTCATAAAATTTAGGTAACTCTATATTGCAATCTGGCCCTGGGCGAAAACAGCTTTTTCTCCATTTTTGCCAATCAGAGTTAAGCTCAGTAATTCTATTTTTTACGTTTACAACTTTTAAGTTGTTTTCATTCATTTTACTAAGAATATGATAAAACTCTACAGTGATACTTTTAAGTTGAGGAACTATATATTTCCTATATGTTCTTTCATCGATAGATACTTTAGATTTATCAAAATAAAAATAAGAATACGCAAAACATTGTAGTGAAAATAAGAATAAAATGACCAATTTCATCTGATCATTATGCCTCTTCTAAAGTCAACGTGTAAATAAATAAGAAATGCTAGTGCCCTGCAACAGTTTTGAAGTATTTCAGTCCCAATTTTTTCCCGCCGCTATAGAGCGTATCAAAGGGGTATATCCAACTATTATGAGGAATTTTAAGTGTTATCTTGTGCGAGCTAGATTGATTATTATTAGAACATAAATTATCAGGAAAAAGTTTTATCGGTGTTTCAGATAAAATAAATTCAATCTCTAATTCTTTTGGAATAATTCCTAATAAAATGGCCGTGAGGCAAATGAAAGTACCTATTCCATCAGCTTTAACAACAATTTTATCGTCTTTAAGCGTTCTTAAAAAATGTGAAAACTCTTTTGCATTCATTACTAGTGTCTGTGAAGACAGATTTTTAAAACTGGCCAATACTTTCCTATGTCGTCTTGTTAGGAGTTCCTTTTCTTTGCGTTTCAGGTTTAATTCCTCAAATTCGCTCATAAGCGTTTTAGAAACATCTATATTAGAAGATAATTCTTCAAAGTGATATTTAAAGGGTCTTATCCTTTCATGTTTGGATTCAATAACTGTAATCTGTCCAACAGAGAGATCTGTTTTCATAGGGCATCCTTTTCAAAATAAATACTAGATATTTATTATCGGGCAAAAAGCATTTTAAATTAAGATGAAGTTCATTTCAGGCCCAGTTCCAACACCTTTAAATCAGGAGAAAATTAAGTAGACGTAAAATATCAATAAATTTCAAAACGCCAAATTTTGTTGTTTTTTTTAAAAAAACTTCACACTAATGGGATAAAGGCCTGGGATTATTTCAATTTTATGCTAAAAGCCTTGATGAAATTTTTGTATCTTTTTTTGTTCACATTTAGTCTATATGCCAGCACTAGTAAGTGCCAAATTCTGTTATTACTCGAGGATTCACACCGGCCTCCTTTCGAAAGAGAAGAGCTTCTAAGGGATAACATCCTTCAAAACGTTTTAGCAGGTTATAAGGACTATATTTATAATCCAAATCATTCAGAAATGCTTTTCTCAAAGGGTTCTGTTATGGAATTTGAAAATGATTTCAAATTATTTACAGATAGTGATGGAGCATCTGCAGATATTTTCTTAGGACAATTAAAAGATGGTAAAAAAGTTATTTTGAAAGGTTATCACGTATTGGAAAGTTCAAAAATCGCACAGATTGTTGAAGGTGCATTAACAAGTCAGTTTTTTGCTAACTTTGGGCTTGCTCCAAAAGTCTACGGATTGTTAAGTCGTGAAGAGTTGTTAAATAAAAAATTCAATTTTCATGGGCACTTTAATCCCGAAGTTCATTATGAAATAGCTATTATTATGGAATATATTCCGGATGTTGTTAATTTTCCAAAAGGTGATCTCTCTTCAATTTTAGATAACGAAGAAACAATTTTTAGCTTAGAAAAAGAAATCAAATACTTTGAGGAATTTGGTCAGAGAATGGATAGAATGTCTCTTGACGACAGGCAAATATTCTTTTCAAAAAGTAGGAAAAAGGCATATTGGGGTGACTTCGATGCACCTATGATTGAATTAAAGGAAGGCCAAAGAGCAGATTCACTTTTTGATTTGGCAGATTTTGAATATACAGCTGAGAATTTGGATGGAACAGTTTCGCAATTTACAAGGTTTTATGAACTTATTGGTAGAAAACCAAAAACAACAGCGCAAGAAGAAGCTAAGAAATTATTTTCAAAGTTAATGAGAGCTGCCGATTTTGATTTTCCTGAAGATTTTGATGATTAATTCTTTTTAATAGCTAACTTCAAACTTTGTCCATCAATACTAAATTCTTCAAACTCAGCTAGATTGCTATCTTCGGAGAGTTTATCAGATAGAGTCTCTTTACTGATATACTCAGAATGTTTCACGATTGCATTTACAATCTCCTGATCCCCTGTGTAGTTAACTGAAATCCGATCTGCAACATTGAAGTCTTTATCTTTTCTCGTTTTTTGAATTCTATTTACAACCTCTCTGGCCAGTCCTTCTTGAATGAGTTCTGCGGTAAGGTTTATATCAATGTCGATAGATATGAATCGATTTGAAAGGGCCTGAGTACCTTCTTTGGCCTCTCTAAAAACAAGAATATCATCTTCAGAGAAGATTTCATTTTCAATTGTAATTTCACCCAATTCTTCAAATTTTCCTAATTCATCACCAGTTAGATTCAATATACTATTTCTATACTTTCCAAAACTTTTTCCAAATCTTTTTCCTAAAACAGGATTATTTGGCTTCGAGTAGAGCTTGATAAATTGATCTTCATCTGAAGAATACACAATATTTTTAATATTAAGTTCTGTTCGGATATAGTTTTCTAGCTTTTTAATTTCATCAAGGATCGCCTGATCTTTATGAATGATGGTTAAACGTGAAAGTGGAGTTTTAACCTTTATCTGCTCTTTATTTCTTTTTTGACGGCCGAGCAAAATGATTTGTTGCATTCTTCCGACTGCATCTTCAAGCATAGGATCCATGAGAAAATGATCTGCAACGGGATAATTTTCAAGGTGAACAGATTCGCAAAGACCTTGTTGACCAAAGGACTTTAATTCTTGAAAAATGTACTCTGACATAAACGGAGCAAATGGTGCCATAACAGTGCAGAGCTCTTTTAGAGCACTGTAAAGAGTAGTGTATGCAAAGCATTTGTCTTCACTTAATCCTTTATCCCAAAAACGAGCTCGATTTAATCTTATATACCAATTTGTAAGATCTTCTATAAATGTAAAGAGTGCTGGTACTACATTATAAAGACGATAGGCCTCCATTTCTGTAGAAATAGTGTCTTTTAAAGTTTGTAAATTTGAAATAATCCAACGGTCAAAAATGTTTTCACCAAATTTAAAATGTTCGTTGGCCCTCCAGCCATCTACTGTTGCATACGTTTGGAAAAACTTGAAAGAATTAAACCATGGAAGTAGTGCACGTCTAACCATATCTTTCACACCTGAATCAGCAAATCGTTGCTCTTCAGCACGAACTAATCCAGAGTTAATTAAATATAATCTCAGGGCATCTGCACCATACTCTTCCATTAATTCATCTGGTGCAGTGTAATTTTTGAGACGCTTTGACATTTTTCTACCATCTTCAGCAGAAACAATTCCGTTGACGATAACGTTTTTAAAGGCAGGACGGCCAAAGAGTGCTGTTGCCAATATTGTTAATGTATAGAACCAACCTCTTGTTTGATCTAAACCTTCAGCAATGAATTCAGCGGGAAAACCTTCTTCAAACATTTTTTTATTTTCAAAAGGATAATGTAACTGGGCATAGGGCATTGATCCTGATTCAAACCAACAGTCTAAAACATCACTAATTCGAATGTATTCACCGGTCTCTCCCGGTATAGAAAATGTAAGTTTATCAACAAACTCTCTGTGTAGGTCATTGACTTCTAATCCAGTATATTTTGTTAATTCTTCAATTGAGCCAATACAAATTCTTTTTCCTGTTTTTTCATTAATCCATATCGGAAGTGGTGTTCCCCAAATTCTATTTCTTGAAATTGACCAATCTCTTGCGTTTTCAAGCCACTTACCAAAGCGTCCATTTTTAATATGGCCAGGGACCCAATTAATTTGTTCGTTAGATTCAATTAAGCGTTCCTTAATGGCCTCAACTTTAACAAACCAAGAAGGAATCGCTTTGTAAATAAGAGGAGTATCTGATCGGTAACAATAGGGATAACTATGAACAATAACAGATTGCTCGAATAAAATTCCTCTGTTTTTAAGGTCTTTAATAATATTTTTATCAGCATCTTTTACGTATTGGCCCTGAAAGTCAGGAACTTCATCTGTAAATCGTCCATTGTCATCAATAGGACAGGCCATGAGGTGAATATTTGCTTGTCTCATCACTCGATTATCATCTTCTCCGAAAGAAGGAGCCGTGTGAACAATTCCTGTTCCATTGTCAGTCGATACATAGTCGTCTGCAAATACTTGAAATGCCCCTTCATGCCCGAATTTGGCAAAAAATGGATAAAGAGGTTCATATTTTCGCCCCTTAAGATCTGCACCCTTGTATTGTGCAAGTACTTCTAAATCACGTTTTTTTGCATAAGCTTCTAACCGAGTTTCTGCAATATAGATTTCTTTATTAATTTCTTTGTCTTTAACTTTAACGTAATCAATGTCTGGTCCCACACACAACCCAAGATTTGAAGGAAGGGTCCAGGGAGTTGTTGTCCAGGCGGCCATATAAGCATTTTCATCGGCCATTTTAAATAAAACTGTGACAGCAGGATCTTGAACGTCTTGATAATTTTGCCCGGCCTCAAAGTTTGAAAGGGCCGTACCAAGGGCAGTGGAAAATGGCATAACCTTTGTGCCCTGATAGATCAAATCTTTGTCCCATAATTGTTTGAATACCCACCATACTGACTCCATAAAACTTTTGTCCATGGTTTTATAGTCGTTGTCAAAATCAACCCACCGGCCAATACGTCCAATTGTTTTGCGCCATTCAGTAGTATAACGAGAGACAATACCACGACATTCATTATTATAACCTGCGACTCCCAGTTTTTTGACTGCATCTTGAGCTGACATGCCAAGTTTTTTATCTATTTCGTGTTCAATGGGTAGGCCATGGCAGTCCCAACCAAAACGTCTCTCTACATATCGACCTTTCATTGTAAAGTATCTGGGGACAATGTCCTTTAGAATAGAACCAACGAGGTGGCCATGGTGAGGAAGACCTGTAGCAAATGGAGGCCCATCGTAGAAAATATATGGTTTTTTTCCTTTTGTTTTTTCTAAGCTTTTTTTAAAAATTTGGGATTCTTCCCAAAACTTAAGAACATTATGCTCTGAGTTGACAAATGAAAATTGTTCTTGAGATTGAGACTCTTGGTTAGTCACTATAAAACCCCTTCTTTGGACAGAAAATATATACACGTTTTTGTTTGCACGCTGAGCATTTTTAGCAGAAGAAAGTTCAATTGAACAGAGCAATGAAAGTGCAAAAAGTTCCAGTAGGGGATTCTAGTAATAAGATCAAATCGAGTATTCCGATAAGTAGATATGAAATTTTGTATCTATTTAATTATTTTAACTTTTTGTACAAATTCTTTTGCTCAGTCTTATGAATATCTCAGAAGAACAAGTCTTATTGATTGGAAAGAACTTGAACCAGACAAATGGTTGAGTGCTAAAGTATGGCAAAAGAGGCTCAAGTTGAAAGAATCAAATGCTGCCTGGCGAGAAAACTTACGAGATGCAACTCAAAAAGAACTTGTTGGTAGAATACTTCATTGCGTTGGGCAATGTATTGTTGCTCAAAGTGGTGCGGAATTTAATGGGAGGGCCAGAACAAAACTTTATGAAGGGGATGATCTTATTACGGAAGAAGATAGTTATGCTTGGATTTTTTTAATTGATGGTTCTATGGTGAGATTGTCAGCAAATACCTCATTTTCACTCAGAGAAGTCATTCTTACTCGTAAAGAATTCTTTTTTCATGCCCGTGTGAATTTTGGAAATGTGTACTGGCTAAGTAGAGATGGGTTTGAGCATGATGTGGAAAATATCAGGGAAACAGATGTGGTATTTTTGCCACTACCACTTTTAGAAGCAAATGAAAGAATAGAAGAGATTCCTATCGGAAATGAATTGCTTTACGATATTTATGCAAATAAAGATCGGTATAAATATCATTACAAACGCCTCAATGAAATGATTCATGGTAATAATGAGTTTACAAAAAATAAACCAACATATGTTTTTCTGATTATGCCTAATGGAACAATGATGGCCAAAAATCCTAGATTAGAAGTAATTAGTTTGTTTGGCGGTAAGTCTTATATTAAAAATCGTGTGCCTTTTTACGCCAAAACTAAAGAGAATGTAGACACTTCAAGCTATAAGTTTTTGTTCAGAGGTTTTGAAAACAAGAATGAAACACAAATGAAAAATGGGTACTGGTATGAAATAGACCAGAGGGGGAGATCAGCTTCTCAATTAGATCTAGATGAGCGCAGATTTCGGACGGGTGAATTTTTAACAAGAAGAATTCCCACAATATTAATGGCCAGAGAGATTTGGCTTAAAAAATATTCGAAGGAATTATTTGACGAAAACGTTGATCCTGAGTTGCTTTCAAGTAAAAAGGGTTACCAATTGTGGGCCCCATTCTCGACAGAGAGTGAGGAAAAACGTTCGGAGCTAGATCAAAGGGTTGCATTTTTAAAAGAATACACAAGGAGATTAGAGACAAACCATTTAAGGCTCATGGCCCAATATATTCAATTTGCAAAAGCAAACGGAGAGAAGCTACGCGCAACTGTATACGATGCAAATTTTTACAAGAGGGCGATGGGAAGATATAGTAACTACCAAGAGAGTGATCTTGAGACCTTTTCTGAACGAGAGGTTTTAAACAGTACTAAAAAGCTCTTTTGGAAGTTAATGCATGCAAAATAGAAAATATAGGCCAATTCTGGCTTCACAAAGTCCACGACGAAAAGAGCTTTTAGAACATCTTGGAATTAAATTTGAAATTAGACCTCCAAATATTGAGGAGCACAGTTTTGAGTGTGTACCCTTAAAGGTTGTAAAAGATCTGTCAGAGCAAAAAGGTAGAGCAATCTATCAAAGTTTAGATAATGAAGATTATTTTGTAATTTCTTCAGATACTATTGTGTGCTTGGGAGACAAGATATTTGGAAAACCTAAAGATGAAGAAGATGCGAGAAGAATATTAAATGAACTGTCGGGTAAAACTCACAAAGTAATTACGGCAGTTTCATTTTTTTTCAAGGAAAAAAAACAAATAATGCATACATTTGCTATTGAATCAGAAGTAACATTTAGAGAAATAACTTCTGAAATTATGGATTTATACATAAGCACAAAAGATGGATTTGATAAAGCAGGGGCCTATGGCATTCAAGGGCCAGGACTACTTTTTGTTTCAAGAGTAAATGGATCTTACTCAAACGTTGTAGGACTTCCGTTGGATGATTTAGTTTTTGAATTAAAAAAACTTTTAGGTAAGGATTGGAGAAACTGTTTTGAGTGACAATTTACTAAATTTTATGAGAGAGAAATTTTCCAATTTAATTGTGGTTTCTCATGATAGTACAGAATTGATGATGAATATTTCCTTGAAGGTGAAACCAGGTTGTAAAAGAGAGGAAATTATAAATAAAGATGATGAAATAATTTTCACATTGAGGAGTCAACCTATTGAGGGAAAAGCAAATATAGAACTGGTGAAAAAAATAAAAAAAATCCTAGCTACATCGAATATAGAGTTAATCAAAGGATCTAAAAGTAAATTAAAAACTCTTCAAGTTACTTTTGTCTTTGATGATATACATAATGAGAAATACTATATTGAAAAAATTATAAAAGGACTCAAATGTTAAAAATCTTTTTTTTCTTGATAAGTGTTATTTATGCTCAAGATGAAATTATTGAAGCCGAAAATGCTCCCTTGCAACTAAAACAAAGTATATTAGAATTAAACTCCATCGATCCCAAAAATTATACAAATGTTGTTGAAGAGGCCAGAACAAAAATTACTAAATACATTGAGTTCAAAAAAAGAGTATGTAACGGTGAATTTTCTGTTGCTGTTACAAATTCTCCAGATCTACTGGCCCAAGGAAGAAGGAAACTTAATAGGGCCGAAAGGAAAGTTTGTTTTAAGGAACTTGAGAAATTTCAGGTGGATTTTATAGAGTCAATGTATAATGCCAGAAAATCTTTCCTTGAGTTTCTACACAGAGAAAGGTTGGAAAAACTAGAAGAGTCGAAAGCAATTGCTTTAAAAAAATTGGGTATAAGTTTTGAAAATAAAAAATAACTAAAAGTTCTGACACTTCTTTTTTGCAATTCCACTCAATGCATTCTTTTTGATCATTGTTTTACAGGCCAATTTTTTTGCATTGTCACTTTCTTTGATGGCCTCTTTTATTGAGCTGATGAGTTCTTGAAAACACTCCCCAAAGGCAACTTCTTGAGCAGACTTGGCCTCTTCAGTATTGGTATCTTTACTTAAACCGGCCTTGAGTGCAAGTTTCAAATCTTCATCTTTACAATATTCCTTATTCTGACCTTTTAAGGCCTCTGCAAAAAATGGGATAGATTTAGCATCAGACATTCTTTTACGAACTTCTTTTGCTATTTTATATTTTATATCAAAGTTAGATGAATCACGTCTTACAAAACTTATAAATTCTTTATAACATTCAAAATCGTTGTATTGAAAACAGACTTGGTAAATCTCTAGACCTAATTCTGCCCTCATTCGCATGAATTCTTTTGCATTTGAAAGAGAAGGATGATCATCTAAGATTTGATCCATAAAAACCATGGCCTTATAATTGGTCTTTCCGTTTTTTAGAGATGATAAATATCCTGTTGCTAAATTTTGAAGTAAGTCTGTCCATTGCTTATCTCTATTAGTTGGAGCAATATCTTTCATGTGGGCCAAACCTTCCTTATAAGATTTATCTTTATAAAGTTTTTGGAGGTCTGCCAAAGTGTAAACAAGCTCTGATGTAAGTCCTGACAATGCAAAGAATACTGAAACAACAAATAGAATATTTTTCACTTTTTAATCCTTAAAAAATAAGGGAGGACTATACCTCCCTAAATGAGACAATTATTTATATTAATTAATCCCAGGCCTTCTTGATATTGCTATCAAGGTATGAATCTTTAAAAGCACCTGCAACTAGTTCCATGATAAAAGTTTTTCCACCATCAGCAATTTTGAATTTTGAATACTTTTCATCTTGGCTATCTAGACCGGAAACTTTGATTGTTTTAATTTTTGCAATTTCAGCTTTGTAGTCAGCATCTTTTTTACAAAGTCTCCACATTTTATCCAAAACTTCTTTGGCCAAAGATCCAACCCAACCAATTACTTTGCTCTTATCATTTCCGAGTTTTTTGTAGTCATACTTTGATTCCCAGTTTTTGAAATCAATGTTTAGTGTTACACCACTAGCTCCACATACTTCTTGGAATTTTGAAACTTCACTCGTTGCAGTTTCAGTGGCCATTTTTTTTGCCTTTTTGTCTTTTATTCCTGCAAAAGATGCAGAAGATAGAGCTAAGGCGATTGTTAAAATTACAAACTTCATTTTGGTCTCCTTTTAAGCTTGTTTAAATATATTCAAACGACATAATTATTTTAATCAACATACACAAAAAATAAAATAGAATTTATTTTCTAGATACAATAATGCGCATATCCTTTTTTGGATTGTTTTTTAATAAATAAAAACAAGTTATAAATATTGACCAGTCCTATGCTTTCTGATGTAGAATAAGAGTTCTTAATTTTATAAAGGAACTGTAATGAACTTAAAGAGTTTGATATCAATTTTTGCGATGTTAATATTCTACACAAATCTACAGGCACAAGCTCCAGAACTAGGAAAATACCCAAAGAGCTATAAATCAGGTGACTATAAGGTTACGATATTAAGAATTGGGCCAGAAGAAGATAATACTGTTCTTATAAAAGTTGATGGCCTCGATAGCAGTTTTGATGGAGAAATTTATAAACATGTCAAAAAATGTGATACGAGTGATTGTACTTCTTTTAAGTATGAGACAACAGAAATTCCAGGGAAAAAGAGATGGTGGACAATTCAACAATCAACTCAATGGGGTGATGAATATATGAAATTTTTCCCACCAGGCATTGATAAAGAACACTCTCTAAAAGAAGAGAAACGTCCTAAAGATTTCGATTCAGGCAAATACTACGAAACTTACCAAAATCAGCTAAAAACTCGAAAATAAGACTTTAAAGATAGTTCTTAGCATCCGACTGTAAGATCTATTCGCCTTTGACAAAAGAGGCAGGACGTATACTTTGTTTCTTGAGTACAGAGCGACCAGGTCGGCAACTTGCAGGTCTTACCGGTGTTTTCGCTTGAAATAGTTTTTTCTCACGAATTAACATTTTAAGCCTAGAAACTTCATCATTCTTTGTCCAAAGGACCTTTTCTTTTTCCATGGTATTCTCCCATTTAAAAATTAGTGAAACGAGTATAACAAAATCTGTTTCTTTGCAACTTTGTTACCCCGATCAACTAAAATCTACATGAGAGCTAGATTCTTGGGGTGAAAGTCGCAGGAAAACTCAATGTTTTAATAAGCTTCTCCTTTAGTAGGTTTACAACTTCCAATCATAGAGATTCATACAACACAGTCATGATAACATACAGATCGGTATAAGTTCAATAAAAGTTATCTAAAAGGATGAATTCATTTATATCCTTGATTGTAAATGCTTGAAAATTATTGCACCATATTCAGACAGTATTATTTTCAAAGAATGGAGTTTCTATGAAGTCTCTCTTTATCCTATTGTTTTCAATAACTTACCTTTCATCTTGCTCCACGATGAATAAATTATCGGTAAATATGGCCTCTCCACTACTTTTTGATCTTTCTTACAGCATTGAATTTCAAAGAGATTTTGAGTTCTTTAGGCAGGCCACTCCTTCTAATCTACAATTATTTGAAAGTATATGGTCTATGAGCCCAAAGAATGAAAAACTACTGAGTGTTCTTGTTAAGGGGTATGCTGGCTTTGCTTTTGCGGTATTTGAAACTGAGTATTTGAGCAATATAATCAAAGCAGAGGAGGATCAGTCAAAAATCGATAGAATAATTCATTATTATACTAAAGCATTCAATTATGCACTCATGTATTTTTCTGAACATAATATTTCATATAGAAACATTGTGGCCGCGGGGAAGGAACCTGGCGGGGTGAAAAAGCTTTTTGATAAGGAACTTGATGATGAAGCACAAGATTTAGAAATCGTTCTATTTGCAGCACAGTCTTTGGGAAGTATGATCAATTTGCAAAAGACAAATATGGGCATTGTTGCTCAATTGCCCACTGTTAAAGAGATGTTTGATTGGGTATGTGAAAAAAATCCTAAAATTAACTTTGGAGCATGTGACATTTTCTACGCGACTTTCGAGGCATCAAGGCCCAAAACCTTAGGTGGCGATCCAGAAAAAGGGAAAAAACTATTTTTAGAGGGTATTAAGAATTATCCAGATAATTTTTTAATAAGAGCTGCTTATATTCAATACTACATTGTTCCCATGTCTGATGAAGAAGGCTATAAAGAACAAAGGTTTTATTTGGAGGCCGCACTTCGCAATTCTGAAAAATTTAGGAAATGGTCACCAATTGAAAATGACTTTCCTGAGTTTAAAGAAAGAAGACTTGCAGCTTATCAAATGGTAGGTTTGGAGCGTTTCAAAATATTTAAAAAATATGAAAAAGAATTATTTTAAAAGGACCGTTTTATGAAAAAAATATTAATACTAGTATGTTTAATTTTTACAACAACAGGTTTTGCTGAAAAACTTAAAGTAGGAGTTCTTGCTCCAGAGGGAACGACTTGGGCGATAAATCTTAAAAAAATGTCAAAAGAAATCAAGGATGCGACAGAGGGAAATGTTAATTTAAAATTTTATTTTGGTGGATCTCAAGGTGATGAAATTGATGTTTTAAGAAAAATTAGAACAAGTAATTTACATGGGGGAGTTTTCACAGGAAAAACACTTGGTGAAATTTACGGGGATGCTAGAGTTTTAGAAATTCCCTTTACTTTTGAAAGAGATAGAGAAAAAGCATTCTCAACAATGAAGGCCCTGGAAAAACATATCGATGATGGATTTGCAAAGAGTGAATTCAAGTCCCTTGGCCATATTGAATTAGGTATGGTGTATTTTGTTTCACAAAAGGAAATAACTACCCTTGATGGACTTCAGGGAATAAAAATTTGGTCCTGGGAAGGGGATCAACTAGTCAATAGTATGTTAACAAGTATGAATTTAGTTTCTGTTCCACTGACATTACCGGATGTACTCTCATCTTTATCGAATGGTGTTATCCACGCAGCTTATGGACCTCCTCTTGGAATTGTTGCGATGCAATGGCAATCGAAAGTTAAGTTTTTAATTGATTACCCTCTGGCCTACTCTACAGGCGCTTTCCTATTAAGTTCAAAAGCATGGAGTAAAATACCTACAAAGTATCAATCGATAGTTGAAGGGATTGCAAAAAAATATGTAGACCAAATCAACAGTACAACTGTTCAAGAAAATATAGACGCATTAGCTGCGATCAAAGCTTCTGGAGTACAATTTATCAAAATATCTGACAAAGATATTGCTTATGGTAAAAAAATTAGGAGTGAAGTTATTAAAAAATTAGAAGGTGATTTATTTTCCAAAAAATCTTTAGATTTATTGCAAAAGCAACTTTTATAAATAAGTAAAGAGAGTTAGAATTCGGTATGCGTTTTATAAAGAAATGGGACGATTTTATTGAATGGATTTCAACAGTAGGACTTGTTGTTTCTGTTGCGTTTATGCTTTCTCTAACCGTTCTTACTATCATCTTAAGATGGTTTAATATAACTTTACTCTGGGTTGATCCGTTAGTAAGACATCTTGTCTTTTTGACGGCATTTCTCGGAGGGACAGTAGCAACGGGCAAGAAAACTCATATTGCAATAGACATTGTTTCTAAATTTTTAGAAACAAAAAATTGGCCAAAAGGTGAGCTCTACTTGAAAAGATTTATTACTCTCATTTGTATTTTAACTATTTGTTGGTTGAATAAAACTTCTATTGATTTTTATCATATAGAATTAGAGTTTGGAAAAGAAGTATTTTGGGGATTACATAGTTCTATTTTCGTGAGTATTATCCCTATTGGCCTCACTCTCATAACATTAAGATTTATTAACCAATTATTAATGTCCTTTGGGCCTTTAGAGGTTAAAAAGGAAATCATTTGATACAAACTCTTGTTTTTTTAAGCATTACATTTTTTGCAGGCATAGGAGTTCCTTTGTTTGTGATCATGTCACTTTTTTCTCTTACCGCCTTTACATTTGCAGGTGAACAAACGACAGCTATTGTTGTTGAGATCTATAGACTTGCTTCTTCACCAACAATACTTACTATTCCTTTGTTTACTTTTGCTGGCTATATGATGGCCGAATCTGGTTCACCTAAAAGACTTCTTCGCTTTGCAGAAGCGTCCTTAGGTTGGATGCCCGGAGGAGTAGCGATTGTTTCACTCGTAATTTGCGCTTTTTTTACGGCATTCACAGGTGCTTCAGGTGTGACTATTATTGCACTTGGTGGACTTTTATTTCCGATATTGAAAAATGAGGGATATTCTGAAAAATTTAATCTTGGACTAATCACAACTTCAGGTTCGCTAGGTTTGTTATTTCCTCCAAGTTTACCCATAATTCTCTACGGGCTTGTCGCAAAAGTCGATATTGATAAACTCTTTTTGGCGGGACTTGCACCTGGATTTTTGCTGATCGTGATCCTTTCTTTGTGGTCAATCAAAAATGGTGGAAAAGCAGAAAAAGTTAAACATAAATTTTCAATGAAAGAATTTCAAAATTCTTTCAAAGCGTGCATTCCTGAGTTGTTGTTACCAATTGGAATACTCGGTGGAATTTATGGTGGATTAACTACAGCATCTGAAGCAGCGGCCGTGACAGCTTTTTATGTTTTTATTATCGAGTGCTTTTATTACAAAGATTTAAGTCTAAAAAAAGATTTACCTAAAATTATCGTTGATTCAATGTCATTAGTAGGTGCAATATTGCTTATTTTATGTTGCGCTCTTGGATTGACCAGTTATCTAGTTGATGAAGAAATTCCAATGATGGCCCTCGAATTCATGAAAAAGTTTTTAGACAACAAGTATTCATTTTTAATTTTTTTAAATCTTTTCCTATTGGTTGTTGGCAGCCTCATGGATATTTTCAGCGCCATTATTGTTGTCGTGCCTTTAATTGTCCCAATCGCTCGGGAATTCGATGTGAACCCAATACATCTGGCCATCATTTTTCTCACAAATTTAGAGATAGGTTATATAACTCCACCCGTTGGAATAAATTTATTTATTTCGAGTTTTCGGTTTAAAAAACCTGTCACTGAACTTTATAGGGCATCTCTTCCTTTTTTAGGTTTATTACTTATCGCATTAATCATAATTACCTATATTCCTACGCTTAGTCTTTTTTTGATAGAATGAAGACATGTATTTTAAGGAATTCAAAAAGCTAATTAGTTTATGTGTTTTTTTCAGCTTATCCCTTGCTCTTAATGCAAATGAAACAGATTATTTTAATCAAATTGGAAATGGTGAAAAGAAGAAACCAGATCAAGTTTTTGAAGAACAACTGACTGATCAATATCTACCTTATACAGGAGAGCTAAAAACTTCTACGGGTCATTTTTTTTTAGATAATTATTTCAAGTATGTTCTTCCTCAATCCAAAGAACTAAATGACTATGAACTTCAAGGGATTAAGTTATTTCTTAATTGTCCAAGAGATATTTTTAATAGACATTTCGAATATATCAGATATCTCTACAGACTTATTTTTATTAGCTATCAACATTTAGTTATTAAATCAAATGGATTGTTAAGATATACTTATAAACAAGATGTAAAACAATGCCAGTATAGTTGGGAGCAAATATTTAAAAACTGCCAACCAAAATATATTGAAATGCAAAAATTCTTAAAGAGAATTAAGTCCAGCGATGCTCTCAAAGAAGAGTATATAAAATTTCCACAATCAATTAACGGTAATTTAAAAGATATCCTCAAAGAACAAATAAATCCATTATTTGAAATTTCCCATGAAATTATTAAATCTAGTTGTTCTGACAAGAATTGTTCAGGACAAACTGTTGATGAAATCAACAAAATATTAGGAAAATCATGTGAGGACGCAAAATCAAATATAAGCTATGTCTGCAACGAAATTGATAATTTTTATGCATTCAATAATTATGCATTCCTTACTGAAATTCTCAAAGAGAGTGGGCCCATGAGTGTCATCGATGAAGAAGGTTATGCAGAAAATTGTATGGATGAGTTTAGTTCGCTTTTTAGAACGCGTTACCAAACTGAAGGGCCATTTGAATTTCACTTGGAATCTATCCACAAATATCTTTTAAAGAATTATCCAGAAAAAAGAGAAGGAGAACTTTTTATAGCTGGAGCGCTAAAGAAGTTTGATGACAAAGGCCTAGAAGATTTTTTATTTGCTATAAATGAAAAAGTGATAACCTTAGAGAAAAAAGAGGAAGTCGTAAAAAAAGTTAAAAAAGAAATAAAACTTCCCTTGAAAGTCATTCCAATTGTCAATATCCCTCCACCAAAGAAAGATCCACCTAAAAAAATTGTCGACTTAAAATTGCCAGAACCTCCTAGACGTTCTGAATTTTATCGGGCCACTCAAAAGTTAAGAAATAACAATTTAGAACTTGTAGATGTCAATATGTCTAGATTTAAGTCTGATTTTGTATTTTCAAAAAAAATGATTGAAAAACTAGATTATCCAGTAAAAATTTATATGACTCGAGCAGCACTTACAGATATGAAAAAACTAGATCATCTAGGATCAAAAAATGAACCTGTAAGACTTTTGTTTTTAAAATATATGATCGATCATAATTTTCATCAGGGACTTTTTAATGTACAGGCCATTTTGGGGACCAAATTTTATGTTTTGAATGATATCGATCTTGTGAAAGGTGATATACCTGCTCTTGTTGAAATTCAAAATGACGAAACAACAAATTCAAAATGGAAAATAAAAGTATTAAAGGAGACACTAAAAAAATAGTGTCTCCAAATAACTTATCTTGTACTCGCAATTTTTTGCAATTGGTTTTTATATTTTCCAAGATCCAGTGCGAGGAAAATTCCAGAGTTCTCACCATTGATATCTTCACCAACCAGAGATAGGTTTCCTACTCTTGTGTTATTTACATAATGCCTAAATGTCAGAATGGTGTTATCCATATTCATTCCTTTTATAGGAATAAATATCGCAAAAACTTTTGGTCCTAGATAGATAGATACATTTTCAAACTTTTCAATGGTAAATGCTACCGCGGGTAATTGTCCAGATGCTACTCCAGGAATGGCCCTACCTCCAGGAAGTGCTTGGGGGTCTAATTGATTTGCATTACCACTGAAGACATCATCTAGATCGATTGAAAAAGATAATAAGGTTCCATCTGATTGGAAATCAGGGCCTAGCTCAATTGATGAGTTCGGGTATTTGGGAATTGAATACCTTAGTCCTCCATCGACTTGAATCTTCTCCATGACCATACTGATAAGAATCTTATCTTGTTGCAAATGAATAGTTGGGCCATTAACACCTGGAATGGTAAAATTTCGATGTGAACCTCCATCTCCTCCACATCCAACACTAAATAGACCTAGTGAGGTTATTGTGAACATTGTAATTAACCATTTTGGTTTTAATAAATTAACATAATTCATGCTCTTCTCCTTTTTTTTTGAAAAGGGACGAGTTTATGTACATACGTTCAGATCGGGCCTACATGCTGTGAAACTCGCTATGTCCTTTTATAATGGACCTTTCGGCGATTATTAAAATAACATTAGATTAAATTAGTCAGGAATATTTTTAGCTCATATGAATAAGATTTATCATAATCTAGCTCCAAATGAACGATATAAAAGGGTTTATTGTAAACTAAATTTCTATTTTTAGATATTTTAGTGCCAATTCCTAGACTCAGATAGACAAATAGAAGTGCCAACTTAATCATGGAAGTATTGAGACAGAGATGATATTTGAAAATATCAATTAAAAAAATCAGTCATTTGTCTTAACCTTAGGCATAAATTACACAGGTTATTTTTATCTAGCGAAATTATATAATGAAGACATGAAAATCTTCGGAAACCAAAATGGCCTGATTCAAGATAAATTAAAAAGACAAAATAAAAATGAGCAGCTGGCCCAAGAGAAGGCTGAAAAACCTGAAATTTCAGTTTATTCTAGTCATAGAAAACCACAAACAGATACCCAAATTAGAAATCGTATAGCTCAAATGCAACAAGATCAAGCAGCTAAAGTCGAATTATCTGAAGCTGCTAAACTTAAAAAAGTACAAGATGAGTCTATTCGTGAGGTGGATAACAATAAAGTTGAAGTACCAAAAATCGTCAATGCTCAAGGTGAAGCAATCAAAAGCGATATTGGATTAAATGATCCAAGTGATTCAACTACCTATTCAAAAATAAAAGACGTGATTAGGCTAAATAGACCAGGTGCAAACGTATTTGATGAAAAAACTAGACAGGTTCTTGAAGAAATTATCAGCAACAATAATCAATGATCTACTTTAAAAAGTTTTGAAATGGCCTCATAAGGTCTTTTAAAATTGCCTTCATTGAAACAACTCTTTTTCATGTCAACTATAATCTTTTTTAAGAGTTCCTTATCCTCAAACTTCGAGCGATAGGCCCTATTGACAAACTCTTCTGCAACAATAAAAACACAGGCCAAAGGCTGAATTTGCTTAGAATTGAGTCCTTTTGGAAAGCCTGTACCATCTGGTCGTTCATGATGTTGCATAATGATAGAGTCAATCCCAGGCGGAAAAGATTCAAAATTTTTAACAATGTTTGCAGCATCTATAGGATGACGCTTTATACTCGTTTGTTCTGAATCGTTGAGAAATTTAAAACCTTTTTCACTGAAATTTTGGACTTTGGCCGCATCCATAGTATCTAAGGTGATATCGTGTAAAATGGAAGCTAATATCAGTTTTGTTGCAGTGGACTCTGTCGTCCAGTCTAATTTTTCAATTATCCCCGTCGTAACAAAATTAATTAAATGAACGTGATTAGATAAGTAGTCTTCTTTATCAAGTATTTTTGCAACTTTATTCAAAATATTTTCATTTTTTTTGACTAACTCAAGACTTATATCAATGCACTCTTGAGCTAAATCAATAGAACTCTTAGATAGACCACAACTTAATAGATTTTCTTTCAACGTCGAAAGTCCCAAATTAGCATTTTGTACATTTTGTGTATCATCAAGTCCTTCTCTAACTTCAAGAATTTTTAAAACATCCCTTGAAATATTATCTACAAAATCTAACAAATTTTCTCTTTTAATAAAAAGTGTTCGAGCTCCTTTATTTTTATATTTCAATACAATTTCTGAAGCATACATTGTATTGGCATCAATTATTTTAATAAATTTTTCGGAATTAATTCTAATATACACATCACATGGAACATTATTTGATTTCAAGACAGTGTCTACAGATACTTCACTCCATCTTTCATATGTATCAGAGTTCAAATTAGTAGGTTCTTTGTGAGAATTAGATCTATTTAAAATTAAATCTATTTCAATAATAAGTTGATCTTTTTTTATTGGCTTTGTGAGATAGACATTTCTTCTTTCTTTATCATCTGTAAAATTCTTTAGATAAGGGTCATTATCAATTTGCCTGCCAGTGAGTAATAAATAAGGGATTTTAAGATCGCTATCAATCAGAAATTTGTATATTAAACCTCCATTTGCAACAGGCATATCATAATCAGATATGATGAGATCATAGTTTTGAGAAACTTTCAGTTTATTGATGGCCTCTTGCCCATCAGAGCAATAAGTAATATCCATATCCTGATAATAACTTTTTAAAATAAGTGAATATAAGGTTCTTAAATCCTCATCATCTTCAGCATATAACAAACGCATACATACCTCTCACAATATGATAAATGATTTACATACAAAAATTAAACTAAAATTTTTTTAATTGTTCGAGAATAATTTGGACTTTGGAAATGGTTTCCTTAACAATCAGATGTATTTGCCCTTCTATTAAGGTTGCAGCAGAATGATTATGGCCGCCACCTCCTAGGGCCTGAGCAATAATTCCAACATCTGTTGTTCCCAGTGAACGAAAACTTACTTTCACCAAATCCCCCATTTCTCTAAACATACACGCAACCTTGATGTTGTCTAATATTAGTAGATGATTGACAAAAGCGTGAGTATCCTCAGGGTCTACTTTAAAAGACTCTAGTTCTTTTTCTTTAATGACTATCCAAGCAATTTCACCATTTTTAGTTGATTGTGCAGAGTTAAGTATTTTTCCAAGCAATTGCATGTGAGAAATTTTTTTTGCACCATAAATTTTATTATAGGCCAATTGCGGACGTATTCCTGTGTCTAATAATTGTCCAATAATTTTATGAGTATGCCCTGTGACAGTAGGATACCTAAAACTACTTGTATCTATTAATATAGATGTATAAAGTGGGAGCGCCATATCTTTTGTAATTTCCACATTGAGTTCTTTAATGAGAACTCCTACAAGCTCACCCGTTGCAGACATATTTGTATCAATACAATGAAGAGCTGCGAGGGCCGGGGGACATGGATGGTGATCTATAAAGAGTAAGTTTTTAGAACGCATTGCTAATTGTTGCACTTGATCTCCAATTCTACCTAAACTATTTGTGTCAACAACTATTAGGAGATCTATAGGCCAGTTATGATATTTTTCTGAACTTAAAAATTTTTCAATTCCTAAAATATTAGCAGTAGAGTCCAGGTATTCATACCTCTCCAGGAGTGGTCTTTCATTGACGCATATAACATCTTTTCCTTTTTGTCTCAAAGCTAGGGCCAGAGCGATTTGAGAACCAATTCCATCAGCATCCGGAAAAATATGTGTTGAAATCACAATATTCTTGGCCTTTTTGATCAGATTTACAAAACGTTTTTGATATTCCATTGACAACCTTTTCGGATTATTTTGACATTCTCTTAGCTTTTTTAACTTATAACAATTTGCTATTATTCTCCTACTTAAGACGAATTGGAGGAAGGAGTACTTTGCAATGAGTCGTATACTTGTAGAATTAAAACAAATTTCTAAGAACTTCGGTCGCAATTTGGTTTTAGACAATATTTCTCTAAAATTAAAGGAAAATTCTATTCATGGATTGTTAGGGCCAAATGGCGCTGGAAAATCTACAACAATGCGAGTTTTATGTGGACTCACTAGTCATGATAAAGGTGAAGTATATTTCGATGGACAATTGCGCAATAATCAAAATGAATTTGCTTGTAAAATAGGTTTTTTGAGTGAGGATGTCCCATTATATGAAAGTATGAGAGTTGAAAATTTTATCAAATACCTACTTAAATTAAGATTAAAAAATATACAAAATATTAAAGATAATCTTGAAAAGGCCCTAGAGAAATGTCAATTAATCGATCATCGTAAGAGGTTGATTGGAAATTTGTCAAAAGGTCTCAAACAAAGAGTAGGTCTAGCTCAGGCAATTGCTCATGGGCCTAAACTCATTATTTTAGATGAACCAACAGTAGGGCTAGACCCCTATGCAATTATGCACGTACGAGATTTGATCCAAAACTTGGCCAAAGACCACACTATATTATTATCGAGTCATCAGTTGCATGAAGTTGCTAATGTCTGTAATGAGTTTACTTTTATTGAAAAGGGAAGAGTTGTAAAAACTGCAAATATGGAAAATTATAAAAATAATTTAGAACAAGTCTTTCAGGAATTTGGCAAACAAATTCAAAATCGTAGCGAACAAACGAGTGTAAATTTATGAAAAGTTTTTTTAGGGTCAAAACAATTGTTGGTAAAGAATTTTCAGAATTTCTATGGTCTCCCATGTTTTTTATCTTAACTGGTGTTTTTTCCCTTATCATTGGATTTTTGTTTTACAATTATTTAATACTTTCAAAGGAAATAACAAATTTATCTGTTTCATACTCAGTACTTAGGCCCATTTATGGAAATATGAATCTTCTATTATTATTTATTGTTCCGTTGTTAACCATGAATAGTTTTTCTGAAGAAATTAGTAAAAAAACTATAGACTTGTTGTTTATGTCTAGAGTGAAAGACTATGAGCTTATATTAGGAAAAATAATTGCTACTTTTTTAATCGTATTTTTAATGATTAGTTCAAGTTTGATATTTCCAATTATCCTAGCATTTGCTGGATTCACTGATTGGGGTGTTGTCTTGACAAGTTTTCTAGGAATATTATTTTGCAGTCTGTGCTACATTAGTGTTGGCGTCTTCGCCTCAACCCTTACCAAAAATAATATTGTTGCAGCTTTTGTGAGCATTGGTATCCTTCTATCAATTGTAATGCTTGTTTTTACAGCAAATACAAGTGTAAACCCTCTCATTCAGCAGATGGGATTATATCTGGCCCCGGCCTACCACTTTGAGTATCTCTCAAGGGGAACATTAAATAATTTTGGCATAGTTTATTTTATTTCTTTTTTCCTTTTCTTTTTTAGTCTAACAAAATTTTCTCTAGAAAGAAGGGCCTGTTGATGAAACTTTTTCTTAAATATACTTTAGCTCTAACTGTCTGTTTAAGTTATTTACTTGTGATTGGTGTATGGGTCATTATTTCAGATGAATTACACTTTTGTCTATATGTTACAGGAACATCACTTTTTTTAACTTTAATCTATTTAAGTATCTATCATAGAGACTTCGAGAAAATTTACAAAACTGTGGCCTTTAAGAAATTTATATCTCATATCATATCTGGCGGATTGATTTTAAGTTCTCTGGGACTTGTTAACTTTCTCGCATTTAAAAATCCTATTCAATATGACTTTTCTGAGTTTACAAGAAACTCTCTTTCTCAGGAAAGTATTAACATTTTAAAGTCTTTTCATGGAGAAATTACTTTTAAGTTGTTTGCTCGACAAACTGAGCAAGAATCTTACAAAAAATTATTTGAAATTTATCGCTTTACTAAAAATGATATTGCAATTGAGTACATTGATGTTGACTTAAATCCAAGTAAATTACAACAATATCTAATTACAAAATCTCCATCCTTGATAATTGAAGCGCAACAGAGAATGGAAAAAGTTGAAACAATAAACGAATATAATATCACAAATGCAATTTCAAAAATATTGAATCCCAGAAAACAAAAAATTGCAATTTACGAAGGAAAAATTCCTGGTAACACTGTTTTTTCTCAGACTGGCCCCGAGGGTTATGATAAATTGATGCCATTTCTTAAAAATAAAAGTGCCGTACTTGATTTTGTAGATTTAAGTGTAGTGTTTAAACAATCATATGATCTTCTGATTATAATAGCACCACGTAATGATCTCTCAGAAGAAGATGGATTAATTCTTTCGAAATTTCAAAAAAATGGAGGTAACCTCCTTATAGCATTAGATCCGAGCTTGAAAAAAGATCAGTATCCAAATTTAAGAAAATGGTTATTTGATAAAGGGATAAAAATTTCAAATGATTTTGTAATAGATCTAAACCTACATGTAGAAGGTTCAAATGGTACTGTGCCAATTATTCAAAAAACAAATGCGAACCATCTGGTTGTCGAAGGTTTTAAAGGCCCCATTTTTTTTCCATTCGTGTCTTCGATAGAAAAAAATGAAACTGAAGGTGATACAGGTCGCTTCGTTTCTCTTTTACAATCTTCTTTGGAGAGTAGTTGGGCAGAAAAAAGTCAAACTGAATTACTTGAAAATCAATATGTTTTTAATAACGATGAGGACACGCAAGGGCCAATAACCATGGCCGCAATTTGGGAAGACGTTAAAGGGAAAAAGGGTAGTATTTTAGCATTAGGCAATTCTACTTTTTTACAAAATAAATACCAGGGACACGGGCGTAATATAGATTTCTTTTTAAACAGCGTGAGCTATCTGTCTTATCAAAATTATGCTATCACATTTGATCGGGCCGGAGTAACTGACACACCTCTTTTTATAAGTCACTACCAAAAAAATCTTGCTTTTTACTTTTCAATTTTGTTTTTGCCGTTAGTAATGTTTGGCTCAGGCGCATTCATCTACAAGAGAAAGCAATATCTATGAAAAGAAACAGTATCTTATTCTCAGTATTAGTATTTCTATTTTTGATTACTTTTGTTTCTGAGAAGATATTAAAAGAAGATAAAATTTCACATGAACAAGAACTTGCTAAGATTCTTTCTTTCAAAAATTTAGGTAGGATAACTAAAGCTAAAACAGACAATTTTGAACTTCAATTCAAAGATGATATTCCCTATATTAATGGACAACTTGCTGATGAAAAAAAAGTAAAAATGTTTTTTACAGATCTCACCCTCATTGAAGTTGAAAGAGAAATTTCTACAAAAACCATAGAAGATAACTACTATTCTTTTTTCAACAAAAATCCTTCAAAAATACGATTTGATTTCGAAAAAAACTATCTGGAATTTATGATTGGGAAGAAACTTATACATGATCGAAGCTTTTATGTAGAAGTAAAAACATCAAAGGGAAAAAAATATTTTCTTGCTAAATACCAAAAGGATCTTGATGACATTTATCAAGAGAATCAAGAAGAATCAACTTCTCACCAATACAATCATTTTTTAAGCTCTATCAATGTAGAAGCAGATTATTTTCTTGAAAAAACACTTTTCAAAATAGCTGATTCTCTTCAAGGATTCAAAGTTGACAAGATCATCTCTCAAGCTGAAGGGAAAATGAAGGAAGAAATTGACTTCAAAAATAAAACAACTTCGCCAGCTCCTTTTAAAGGAGTTAACTACAATATTGAAATTTATGATAACTATTTAAATCAACTTTATGACTTAAAAGCTGAAATGATAATATATAATCCTAATAAAAATCTATTGTCAAAACATGTCAGAACTCTTCACTTACTTAGTGGGCAAAAAGAAATATTGCTTGATATTTTTGAAGTTTATAATAAAAGAAGTTCTCAATTTGTCCTTTTAAGAAATAATAAAACTCTATATGAAATTGATCCAAAATTAACCCCTGTCCTCACCGTTCATTATCAAACCTTTTGGGATCGAAGACCTCTAAGAAATAATTTTTTTACAAAAACATCACAAAATAAATTTGAACTCATCTTTTCAGATAAAAAGTTTCCTTTTTCGATTCCTTTTTCAGACCATTTTACTGTGAAATCTCTAGTTAAGGCCTATAATGTCAATGTTGAGAGTTTTCGAGCACTTTTTGCCCTTTTAATGAATCCTGCCGATTTTGTTCGCCCTCTAAGTGTTACTCATTGGAAAGATTCCATGGGTCTACAGATTGATGATGAACTTCTCCTATTCAAGTTTTCAGATAATGAGATTATAATACATAACAAGAAGTACAATATAGGACTTCATTATTTTGTAGGGCCTAAGTCGCCACTTCCTTTAAAAAAAGAGGATTATATACAGTGATTAAAGAACTATTTATCAATTATTTTATGGTTATACTTCATCCAATAAAAACTGCTACTCATAACAAAAGAGTACGCCTAGATCGCCTAAATGAAGTCGCAGCAGAAGAAGATCTTGTCCAACAATATACACCTTTAAATTTTGTAGAGGCCTGCTTAATCTCATGGGTTTTTATAATAATTGGTGCTATCTATGAGATTTTTGGGATTCAAATTGGATTTTCAGCAATCGAATTGCTATCAGAAGAAAGTGATATACTTTATACAATTGGTGTTCAAACCCAAAAATTTGGACTTATTTCTCTAATGGCCAAAGTCGTCTTCTTTCCATTCTTTCTTTGGGCATGGACCAAGCTTTATGTTGTCATTATAACTTTTTTTGCAGGGCTATTTAATAATAACGAAGAAGAAGTCGAAGAGTCTGCTAAAGAAATTGTCTACGGGGGGATGAGTAGTTTTGCTTTTTATCTCTTCCCTGTCTTTGGGCCTGTTTTCAAAGTCCTAGGAAATATTGTCATTATATTTCAAGGTCTAAGACATAATCTTGGAATGTCACCCATTCAATCTTTAATCGTCTTGGTTTCGCCTATCATCATCATTATACTCATGTTTATTTTAGGCATTTCAATTTTTTCCATGACGCTCGGAGCGTTAATCTTCTAATTTTGCTCACTCTCTAAAAGAACACTTAAACAGACTGTTGCCATTGCTTAAGTTTTTTGTGATTATTTTTTACCTTATAAATTAAATCAAAGGGATTAATTGTGAGTGTATTTCCACATACGCAGTTTGGACATGGTGCTATTGAAATTATTTGTGGGCCTATGTTTTCAGGAAAAACAGAAGAACTCATCAGAAGAGTTAGACGCGCACAAATAGCCAGACAAAAAGTACAAATTTTTAAACCGATTATTGATAATAGATATCATAAAACAGACGTCGTCAGTCATTCCTCCCAGGCCATCGAGGCCGTGGCCGTGAATTCATCTCGTGAAATTCTTCAAAAGCTTTATGACACAACTAGAGTTGTTGCAATAGACGAAGTTCAATTCTTTGATGATTCCATTATTAAAGTTGTACAAAAATTGGCCAGAAGAGGATGTCGTGTCATTTGCGCAGGCCTCGATCAAGATTATAAAGGTGAACCATTTGGCCCTATCCCACATCTCCTGGCCATTGCAGATTCTGTATTAAAAGTTCAGGCCATTTGTACTGTGTGTGGCGCTCCCGCAACCAAAACTTTTCGGAAAATTCGAAATTTAAATGCCTCAAAAGGACAAATTCTAGTAGGTGAATCTGAATCCTATGAAGCACGTTGTCGCTCCCATTATGATTATATTGATGGGCCAGAGGAAGAATTACTTGCTTTTAACCTTCCCTTGTTAGATGAAGACATACAAAATATGTCTGAACTAACAATGGAGAGGGATTCATGATCGAAAAATATATTACTGAAGATCAACTAGAAGTAAAGATTACTGAACTGGCCTTGAAAATAAATAATGATTACAAAAACGAAGAGTTGGTTATCATTTGTATCTTGAATGGCTCGTTTATGTTTTGTGCAGATCTTATTCGAAAATTAGACCTAGATCTTATTATGGAATTTATGTCTGCAAGTTCTTATGGTGAATCAACTGACAGTTCTGGAACTTTAGATATTCGACTAGATATTGAGCGTGACATAAAAGGTAAAAATGTTTTGATCGTAGAAGATATTGTAGATACAGGCCTTACTTTAAATAAAATAAAAGAGCTTCTTCTCGCCAGAGACCCTAAAAGTCTTAAAATTGCTTCTCTTCTTCATAAGCCTGCTCGCAAAATTCACCACGTTGACATTGAATATCTTGGTTTTGAAATAGAAGACAAGTTTGTCATCGGATATGGATTAGATTACGCTAATAAATACAGAGAACTTCCATATATTGGTATTTACCAAAATAGTTAATTATTTAGGAATTTATGATGGCCCAAAGTTATGCCGAAGGTAGCGTCCGAGTTGACTTAATAGGTGGGACCCTAGACCTTCCTCCTATCAACTTGATTCTCCCAAATGCAATAACCTTAAATCTAGCAACATCACTCAAAGCAAAAGTCAAAATTCAGGCCATCGATAATAGACAAATCAAAATAATTTCTAAAGACTATAATTCTATTACTTCAATAGAGTTAAATGATCTCACTGAAAAAAATTTTAATTCAAATAAATTTGGAAACTTTAATTTTGTTCTACAAATAATAGCACAATTTAATCTTGACACAGGTATCGAAGTTGAACTTGAAAGTGGTTCTCCTCCCGGTGCAGGCCTTGGAGGATCATCTTCTATGGGCATAACTTTATATAAGGCCTTGGCCGATTTTGTTGGTATTCCCCTCGTTCCAACTAAGGCCCTTGAGGTCGTTCGAAATATAGAAAATAAAATTTTAGACTCAGGCCCTGCAGGCTATCAAGATTATTACCCTGCTTTATACGGGGGGATTTTGGCCCTTATTCCAAGTGTTAAGGAAATTGAGGTCAAACAACTTTATGATCAACGTCTATGCAAAGTTTTAAATGATCACATGACTCTAGTATATTCAGGACAAACACGATTATCAGGAATAAACAATTGGGAAGTATACAAAGCTTTTTTTGACAAAAACCAAAAAGTTAGAAAAGGTCTAGGCGATATTGCTAGTATAAGTAAAAAATTTCTGGAAAGTATTGAGGCAAATCAATTAGGGTTAATTCCAGAATACATTAAAGAAGAAGGTCAAATTCGAGAAAGTCTCTTTCCCAATATCGTAACCAATGAAATGCGAGACTTATTAAAAGATATCCAAAAAATTGAAGCAAATGCAGGAATCAAAGTTTGTGGTGCAGGTGGTGGAGGTTGTTTTTTGATTGTCCATCAAGCTGATTCTCAAAGTAAAGTTGCAAAAATTATTAATGATCATAAAATGCAAATATTAGAATTTGATATCAGTAAACCTTTGGCCCTCTATGAGTAAAAAAAAAATTGCTGGCATGAGTTTAAAAGGAGGACAGAAAGATAATTTTTTCTTTTGTCTTCTTGAATATTATGAAGATGGACAACGATGTTTTTTAAAATCATTACTACATGTTAAAGATGAAGAATCACCCAATGGAAATGAGGCCATTCACTCTTGGATTGATGAATATGAACTTAAAGAACTTGTAATAGACTTTCCTCTAACAACTCCTCCTTGTTTAAACTGTGATTTAACTTGTCCCGGCGCTGAAATATGCCCTGTCGAAGATGTCGTTTCCATGAGAAACAGAGTAAATGAACTTCTCCTTGAAGACAAAAATAGAGAAGAAAACAATCCTAAAAAATATGAACGGGAAAGAAATGAAGATGATCTGGTAGATAATAATAAAAACAACATCGACAAGCTAAGCTCAGATCATCTGCTATCTCGCTCATTTAAACGAAAACTAAAAAGAGGAATTATTCCCTATTGGAATAGAACAATAGATCTCTACGTTTGGGAAAATTATTATGATAAATTATTAGATCTATTTAGTATTTCATACGACTCTTTTGGAAATACTTCTTTGATGTTAATGAATCGCCTGATTTATCTTAGAAAACATTTTCCAAAAGCATTAGAACTTTATGAAAGCAATATTTATATCTGCTTAATTGAACTGTTGAAGGCCAGAATCATTACTAAAAAAGACTTAGTTCGCATGTTAGATATTGAAGGAACAGCTATTGCCAGGCTGGATATCATTAGAAAAATTGAAAAAAAATTAAATATTTTTGTATACGATAAAGATTTAGAAGTTCTTTCCTATAACGTCAGAGCTTTTGAATCCTTTTTACTGGCCCTATGTGGTCAACGATGGCATTTAGGTCAAACTCGTGATATTGGCCCTTGGCGCAAAAATAATAACGAGAAGTTTATTTCTCCTTATTTTGTATCCGTCATAGACGAAAATTAATTCTTCATTTAGAATGTGACCATGTGGTTAGATATATTTTTTCTTATTGTGTCAGTTGTCACCTTGTATTGGGGGGCCGAATTTACGCTTAACTCTGCCGAAAAGATTGGTCTTTATTTTGGAATTCCTCCACTCATAATTGGTCTAGTTCTCATCGGTTTTGGTACTTCTTTACCTGAATTTTTTGTATCACAGGTTGCCATGTATAGAGGTTCATCTGGAATTGCCATCGGAAACATTGTTGGATCAAATGTTGCAAATATCTATTTAATTCTAGGAATTTCAGGGATCTTGGCCCCACTCTATATTTCAGGTACAAAAATTAGAAATCAGTTTTTTATTCATTTGGCCCTTACTGTTCTACTTTATTTTGTGGTGAAAATTAAAGACTTTGGATTAACATCAGGAACAGTCCTCATTACTTTTTTTATATTCTTTTTAATTTATACTTATTTTCAGATCCGTAAAGATAGACACCTCCATCCGAGGGACGAAAGCATAGTTGTAGATTTCAAAACAATACTCCTACTCGTCATTGGTCTTTCATTCCTTTATGGAGGAGGGGAGCTGCTTGTAAGTTCTGGTTCAAAAATTGGAATCTATTTAGGCGTATCAGAATATGTCATCTCTGTCGTATTTATCGCCTTTGGAACAAGTTTTCCAGAACTTGTCACTGCTGTTATGGCATGTGTTAAAAAGAAAAATACAGACCTCATCACGGGAAATATTATTGGATCAAATATTTTCAATGTTGCTTTTGTAATGGGAAGTTTAGGTTTGTACGAATTTAAAATTGATCAGGATCTTCGTCCTGAAATTTACCTACTACTTTTAGCATCCATTTTCTTTATTATATTGAATCTTTTGAAATTACGAATACATCGAGTTGCAGGTGGGATTTTCTTAATATTTTACGTGATTATAGTTTTACATTGGACTAAGGTTATATCCATACTTTAAAAGTCTTCATAGCTTTTTTAAAATTTTTACTTAGAAAATAATTTTCCTAGCTTGAAACTCTTTGTAAAAAAACTTTCACAAGTCGGCGCAAATGCCACAGGAACGTTATTTTTTCTTAAAATTGCAATCAATTCATTTTTGTACTTTAAGACGACTTTATGAGGCAAAAGCGAAGATTGGGCCGCAGGGACTTCTGGCTGGAGCAGATAGGCCTGAAACTCATCAATAATGACATCTTCTCCTTCATATATAGCACCTAATGCATCTCGAACTAATTGCCTTTCTGAATCCGTTAGTTTTTTATGCCAAAAATTCTTTATGATGTTTTTATAATTAATATTTGTTTCAAAAAGAGCATGATTAACCTCATGTCCAAATGTATCCATTGAAAGACCAACGATATTAAAGGCAATTAAATAAAAATTTCCATCAGGATGAGTATCCATAAGATTATCAAGTATTGGTTTAAATACTTTCTCTTCCTCATATAATGAGTAGTCATTTTGTTGGGCGAGTTGATAAAATTTATTTATTTGAGATCCTTTTAAATTTAAACCTCTTGCCGCTTCCATTGATTCATGAAGGAAAAGTGAATGACTTGGGGGGAGCTCTCCCTTTTTTACACCTGGCCCACCGTCGTTGAAAAGAGAAGTTCTGATCAAAGTTTTATTCATGTGAAGCCTTGAATAAAAAAGTGCTGCATATACATTTTTTAATTGTTCGACAGGTCTGACTTCAACAAAGTAACTAAGAACATGTCTTTCTCTATCAGTCATGTCACCATTTGCAGCAAGAAATTTACCAAATTCAGAGTTTTCATCTAGCATTGATGAATTAACTTCACCCTTTACTTTCGATGCCCACTGTCCAACAGCTTCACTATCTAATTTTAAATCTTCGCTATTATATCTCAATTGTCTTGGATGAGGTGAAGATGCATACGTCATTGTTGAAAATAGAGCTGAAAAAAGCATAATTTTTCTAAAATGAGTCATATTTGTCACCAGTCCTATAAAGTAAATGATTATTTCGAGGCCCATTTAGCTGTTAAAAGGTAGTTCAGTCAAAAGTTAAATCTTAATCCGATAATAAATGTAGAGTATTAAATTAATTTTACTTAATACTGTTAAGAACTTTTTTAATAGTTCAAAAATTCATCCATATATAAAAATGCTAAGAACATACCTGAATAAAAGAGTTTGCTATATGTGCTATTACTTAATAAAATGGGATTAAATTCCGATACCTAGACTAAGATGAACATTGATAAACAAATATATGAACGAGAAAGAATAAAACTTCTTTACAAGAAGAATCATATTACATTAGGTCTAGCTTTTTTTGCTTCTGTAATATTTTTTATAATGTTCAAAAGCAGATTAGATTTAGTAGGTCTCATTATTATCTTTGTTCCCTATAACTTTTTTACATTTTTACGCTCAATCGCATGCAAAAAATTTTGGGACAGAGATGATGAAAATAAAATAAAAGACTATTTTAAGTGGGAAAAACTATTTGTTATGCTCACTCTTGCATCAGGATTAAGTTTTGCTTTAATGACGTTTTGGTGTTTTGCCAAAGGTGATTATCTAGGACAGTTATTTTGTATTGCCATGACTTTGGGCTATAGTGCAGGAGCAAACAATGCTTATGGAGCGTCTTTGCCAACAATTATGTCATATTCTGTTCCAACCTTAATGACGCTAATTTTTTGTTTGATTATTAATGGTGGCGAAAAAGTCCACACGATACTTTCTGTTATGACTTTGTTATTTTTGTTAAATAATATTAGAAGTGCAAAATCAATAACTGACCTTATTCGAAGTGAAGTGGAATATCGTTTTAAAAGTATTCATTCTTCAAGATTAGGTGCTCTTGCAGAGATGGCCGCAGGGATGGCCCATGAGATTAATAATCCACTCACAGTTATTAATGGACAAATATCTGCTTTTGCTAAAGTAATTGGTGCAGAAGATGAAGAGAACAGAAAAAGATTAGATAAAATTCTAGTGAATATTAAAAAAATAACGACCATCATAAATGGTTTAAAAAATTATTCAAAAGATATATCAGAAGAAAGCTTTGAGAATATTTCAGTTGATGAATTACTACGAAGAACAATTAGTGCCTGTAAACCTAGAATAAATAGCAGCAATATAAAAATTGAAATTGAAGATTTTCCAAAAGATATTAAAATAAATGGAAGAAGTTTTGAACTTAATCAAGCAATCGTTAATATCGTTAATAATGCAATTGATGCTGCCGAAAATACTGAAGAAAAATGGATTAAGGTTTACCATAAATTGAAAGGTCGACAAATCATTGTCTATATAGAGGATAGTGGGAACGGTATACCTGCTCACATTTACGAGAATATGACATCACCATTTTTTACAACAAAAGAAGTTGGGCAAGGAACAGGATTGGGTCTTTCAACTGCCATTGGCATTATTGAGTCTCATGGTGGTGAATTAAGATATCTTCCTGATAAAAAAAATACTGTTTTTACTTTTTCACTTCCAATTGTTTAAATCTTATTTTTACTTCACACAGATTCCATTTCTACAAGAAAGACCTTGTTTACATTCTTCACTATCACCGCAGATTTCACCTTCGCTTTTAATAGTTCTGCAAACTCCATCAATTCCTACTTCATTGTCTTTACAACACTTGGCCCTTTGAATAGTTTGATTATTTATTTTTTCATTCCAAAATAGACACATGTTTTCAATTGCGTTTACTAGAATTAAAATAAAGTCAAGAATGAAGCTGCAAGCAGTGGACGAAATAAAGATGACTAATCGAAAATTCCTCTTTGTAATTTTCTGTTAATATCTTTTTCCTTCTCACTTTCTCTTTTATCATGAAGTTTTTTTCCTTTCGCAAGTGCAATTTCAATTTTTACAAATGAGTTTTTGAAATAAATGATTGTCGGAACAATTGTCATCGATCCTGCCTTCATTGCATGTGAAAGTTTTACGATTTCTTTAGTATGAAGTAGAAGCTTTCTTGTTCTATTTTCTTGATGATTATTGATATTTCCGAATTCATATTGAGGAATAAGCATATTATAAATCCACATCTCTCCATTTGAATCGATTCCAACATGAGATTCCGATATAGATCCTTTTCCTTTTCTTAACGATTTTACTTCAGTTCCCTTAAGTTGAATTCCCGCCTCTAATTTTTCAGATAAAAAATAGTCATAGCTGGCCCGTTTGTTTTTGGCGATAATTTTAATTCCCATGAACAACTTCTTTAAATAGTTTATATACTTCTGATAACTCTAATGTTTCGGCCCTACGAGTACGATCAATTCCCGAACTCTCTAATGACCTATCCACATCTTTAGACAAATAGGATTGTGATAACACTTTTCCTAGTTGTTTTCTTTTGAACTTATACAAATTTCTTACAAAAACTTCAAACTCTTTTAAGTTGGCCAGAGGAATTTCTGGAGTTTCTTTTCTTTCGAATGAAACAACAATACTATCAACTTTTGGGGGAGGTATAAAAGCACCAGGTTTTACAATGAGAAGTTTTTTACATTCAAAAAAGGTATTTGTCATTGCATAAAGAGAATTCCCATTTTTTTCACCCTTTGGATTGGCCAAGACTTTTTCTCCAACTTCTTTTTGAAACATTAATGTCATATAACGAATCTTTGGATATTTTAAAAAACGCATCAAAAGGACCGTAGATACATTATAAGGAAGGTTAGACACAAGCCACGAATCCTCAGATAATATTTGATTAAAGTCAAATAAAGTAGCATCACTTAAAAATATACGATTTTCATCAACCCATTCTTTTAAAAGCTCAGGAAATCTATAATCTTTTTCAATGACGTAAAAGGGAAGACTGTGGACAGAGAGTGATTTCGTTAAAATACCAGGACCAGGTCCAACTTCAATAATGCTTTTTGCTTTTTGACAAAAATCATTTGTGATTTTAGAAATCACATTTTGATCTTTTAGAAAATGCTGACCTAAGTTTTTATTAGCGTAGGGAAGTTTGCTCAATTTTATTTCTCTTTGAAGTTTCTAATATTGTTTTATCTAGATATCTCCCTCTCGCATCGATTGATAGACACTCTGGAAAAGATATTGCTTTGTCTTTAGTTATTAAAGCATAATTGGCTATCATGGCCCCGTTATCTGTGCAAAATTTGGGGGAAACAAAATAGGTATTAGAAAACGAGGTACCTAACTCATTTCTTAAAGCAGAGTTACAGGCAACTCCTCCTCCTACGACGATTTGTAAATTATAAAATCCTCTAGACTGAGCTATTTTTATTGCATAGTTAAGTTTTAAAGATAACGCTTTAACAATAGCATTTTGATAGGAAGCACATAAGTCTTTATGTTTTTGTTCTAAAATCCTACTTTGAGGAATTCGTAAAGACTCGTCTTTTTGAAGTAAATTTCTGAGTGCAGATTTGACTCCAGAATAGCTAAGACTACAGTCTTTAGAGTATTGAAGTCCTATTGGAAACTGAAATGCTAGAGGATCTCCTTCTTTGGCAATTTCATCAATTTTCCTTCCTGCAGGATATCCAAGACCTAAAAGCTTTCCCCCTTTGTCAAATGCTTCACCGGGAGCATCATCAATTGTACTTCCTAATATTTCAAAATCAGTAGGTGATTTTACTAATGCAAAAAGCCCATGGCCTCCACTGACAAGTAAACCAAGATAGGGATAGACAATATTTTCTGTCAGATGGATTGCTTCTAAATGAGCAAAAAGGTGGTTTACTGCACGGATGGGTATTTCATAAAGGAGTGATAAAGACTTGGCCGTATTTAATCCTGTTAATAATGGCCCTAGAAGTCCCGGAAGAGTTGTGACTCCTATAAGGTTAATATCTCTTGTATTAACGCCAGCAATTTTAAAGGTATTTTCCAACAATGGATTTATCTTTTCGAGATGATTTCTGGCCGCAATTTCTGGAACAACTCCACCCCATTTCTCTAAAAGTAATTCTTGAGAAAAACTCTTATGGGCCAAAATTTCAGGTCTTTCTTGCGAGTCTTCTGCCCTTAAAATACAGACAGAAGTATCATCACAGCTTGTTTCTATTCCTAGGACTAGCATCTTTTTTCCTAATTATTTTTTTCTGGAGACTTATTAACACACATGGATAAAAATTAAAATCCATAAATAAAAAACGATCATTTTGTTTGAGGACATGATACTCTTTTCATCATTTTATCAACATATTCAGTATTTAGACTTCCATTGCTGTACCATTCAGGTGATTGATCAGGGTTATGACAGCTCAGACATTTATCTCTAGTTACTTTTTTAGATGACTTAGCTTGAAGATCCTTCATATGATCAGCTGTTATCTCATGACAATTTAAACATTGAACATTGGCATATTTGAAATTGATATTGTAATTTTCATCAATATTTTTCCAAATTTTGTTCAGTTCAATTAATTTTAGGGGCGACTGATCACGAATAGGGCCTTCAAGTTTAGATGTTATCGCCAAGTTTACTTCTTTTAGATACTCTTCAACCAAAATATCATCATGTGGTTCTAGCTGAACAATTTCTTTCGTTTGTTGAAATCCATCCACTTTTTCAAATCCGAGCGAATGACAGCCAATACATTTTGAATTGAACTCTTCTTTATTTTTTGCCAGAGTGATGAATGCTAAAGAATGAGGAGTTTGCTGCCAGTGTTTTGCTTGATTTTCATGACATTTTAGACATGATATAGAGGTTGGAATATTTTCTTTTCGTTTCGTATGGACTGGTTGTAAGGATAATCCTTGTTCTTTCATTCTTATTTCATTTAATTTCGCCTTATGAGTTGGGAGAAATAATTGAATTGGATCATCTAGAGATAAAAAATCCTTCAATTCTTCTCTTATTTCATGTGATTTGAATGTGTCACTATTTTTATCTTTAGATGAACTTATGCTCACTTCTCCTATATGATGATTACGAGATAGAACTTGTACAATTCTAGTCTTGCCTTCCTCGTAGGGAAATGTAGTGAAACTTTGAGTATGAGCTCCTAGAATCCAATCGATCTGAGGAAAAGTTTTGGCAAGCGAGCTATCTTTTTTTATTCCACTATGAGAAATTACAATCAAGCGATGAAATGGATTTTTTTCATCATATCCATTTTTTTTAATGATTTGCAGACCATCTTTTATTCCTTTTTCAACTGGATAAAACAATTCTTGATAATTCATGAGTACATCTGGATCTGTGACACCTAAAAAATAAATACTTTGCATTCCTGTTTTTATCAAATACCACTTTTTATGAGAATATTTTGCAGTTTTTAAATTTGAAAGAAGAACGCTTATTTGAGTCTCCTTGAAAAGATTAAAATATTCATCAATCCCAAGAGCAAGGTCTTGATCTCCAGGAACTGTAAGCTTCAAACCTAGATCACTTAATATTTTTGCCAATTGTTGTGCATTATATTTCGAACTTTCTCTCACTTGCAGTGGTAAAACTGCACTATCAAAAAATGTGTCACCAGCATCAACATAAAAAATATTTTTAGATTGAATTAATTTTTTATGAAAACCGGCAACTTGTGGAATTCCCCCTAGAGGAAAATGTCTGCAACCACAAGGGTGAGTTTCACCATTTATATTCCCAGAGAAAATGAAGGCCAGATCTTTTTCATTAGAGGGAATAAAAAAAGAGTCTTGATCTAATTTCGATATGAACCAAGAGCAAGATGTGAAAAAAAAGAGGTTTAAAAAAAGTATGAATTTCATCATAATTTTTTCAATTCATCTTTCGCATTCTTTGCTGAACTAGATTTAGGATATTTCGAAATGAGTTCGTTGAAAGTTTGTTTAGCTTGTTCTTTTTGTCCTTTTTTAACAAAAGATCTTCCTAAATAAAGAAGTCCATTTTTTACATAACTTTCTTTAGGATATTCTGTATACAATCGTGACATATATACTAGGGCATCATCATAACGTTTTTGGATATAGGCGATCATTCCAAGGTTGTGAATAATTCTTGCCTTACGATTTCCAGAAATATCTTTGTTCCCTAATAGACTTTCTAATTGTGTTCTAGCAGTGGTGTATTGGCCTTTCTTATAGTTTGCCATGGCCGTATTGTAGGGAGAAGAATCATTATTAGAACTTGCATTTGTTATTTTACTAAGTTTTGAAAGTACTTCTTTTATAAACTTCTGATTTGCTTCTAACTGTGTCTTTAATTCAAGAACATTTGATTTCATAAGTTCATGATTTTCTTCTAGTACTTTTAGCCTAGAATCCAATTGTTCTTCTTTTTCACTTTGTGACATTTGCAGCTCATGGCCAGTTTCTTCAACTTGGCCTTGCATTTTAGCAATCTGGTGTTCAAGTTCTTGAAGCTTGGCCGTTGAGTTTCCTGCAAGTTTCTGATTTTCAACAATTTGAACTGCAAGTTGATCCACAATTTTATCTCTCTGAATTTCTTCTTGAGTCTTACATGAAAATAGAATTAATAATGATAGAGGGATTATTTTTGATGTTTTACGCATATAGAAAGTTCCTTAGAAAAATTGACTAGTAATTTTCTAATGTTTCTTTTCTTTTGGCAATAAATTCAGCACGCTCTGAAAATTTACGTGATAATTCTGCGTACTGTTTTGCTTTGTTGAAAAATTTTCGTCGGTAAGAAGATTTGGCCTTAAGATAGTAAGTTTCGGCCTTTCGATATAAACCAGGTGACCGAACTTGTGCGTCACTTTTTTGAGCGGCCAAAAATGCGGCCGCTGCGAGACTCATTTCAAGTTTGGGGCGTACTTCCGTTAGACCACACGCCCCAAGATAGAAACCTAATACCAAATAAAGTAAAGATTTCTTTACCATTCTATATATTACTTTGCAGTAATAACAAAATTAGCTCTTCTGTTTTTTGACCAAGAATCTTCTTGATGGCCAAATGCAACAGGTCTTTCTTTTCCAAATGAAATAATTGATGTTCTTTTTGAAGCTACACCAAGTGAAGTAAGGTAATCTTGAACGGCCTTAGCTCTTTTTTCACCAAGCGCTAAGTTATATTGAACAGAGCCTCTTTCATCACAATGACCCTCAATTTGTACTTCAACTGATGAATAATTATTCATGAATTCAGCATTTGCTTTAAGTGAAGATTTTGTAGAATCTGTTAGCACTGCTGAATCAAAAGCAAAATAGACTGATTGCAAACTACCGGCCTTGCCAGTATCAGAATCTCCGCTAACTTCAAAATCCATTGCCTGTTGTGCGTTGTCGACACCTGTCACTTCATCAGATCCACCCGTCTTTTTTTCCGATGATCCACACCCAGTTAAAACGATGGATATCAATAATGCTATTGGCAGGGCCAATTTTTTTGGTGAAAAAACCATTAGTAACTCCTTTAGTTTTTGCTATTATCTTATATAAAATAATCTAGAAATACTATAATTTATTATTCGGGTTAGTGCCAGACCTTATTATTGAAAAGTTAAAAAGGATTTTTATGCTCTTAAAATTTAATATTCTAATTTACTTTCTTATATTTTCTTTAAAATCCTTAGCATTTGGCCCAGGTAATAAAAAAATAGTTACGGATATTATTTCTTTCGATACAAAATACGGAAAGACTGAAATTCATTTGAACTTAAGGGAATCTGAAAAGATATACCGGAATAAAATCAAAAGAATAATTCAAGAGAAATATCCACTTCTCATCAATTATTTTAAACATGCACCCAATTCACCAGTAAATTTATTTTATACAGACGAGTCAAATTCAGCAAACGGTTTTGCGACGCCTTTTCCGGGAAATATTGTAGGAATGAATGAATTTCCTCCATATGGAAATTCATCCTTAATGTCTATGAGTGATTGGTTAGAGTCCTTAATCGTTCATGAACTTACCCATATACTCCATCTAGATCAAACTAGAGGCTATACTAAGGTCTTAACATTTCTATTGGGAAGTGCTGGTAAAGCACCTTCTGGAATTGTTCCAAGATGGTTTACAGAGGGAATTGCTGTTTGGGCCGAAACTCATTTTTCTCCAGGAGGCAGGGCCAAGTCACAATGGTTAACGACTCAGATCAAAGAAAAAATTCAAAGGGGAGGCTTTTGTGAAACAATTGATTGTATTGCAGATCCTGGAAAACATCCACATGGATCCAATGCCTACTGGACTGGTGGGATATTTCTTTCAAGTTTAGAAAAAAAATGGCCAGGTTTTATCTCGTGTGTAACTAACCAAGCTGTCGGAAGATTTCCGGGATTTTTAAATGGTGCTTTTGAGACATGTAACCCAAAAGGGATGAACGCTACTCATTTATTTGAACAGTTTATTATGGGAATAAAAGCGCAGGGAAAGCTAGAAGAAAAAGAAATTAAAAAAAATGAAGTTTATTTTCAAGACTTCATCAATCTCGACTGGGAAAAAGGTTTATCTCTCAAAGGAAATCATATTTTTTACGCCAAAGATACTGAATTGGCCGATGAACTTTGGATGCTTAATTTAAAAGATGGAACACAGACTCAAATTGATATAGATAGATCTCTACAGTATTTACCGCCAGCGTCTTCAATATTTGAGTCCCACGCTATCGCTTTAGGAGAAGAGAGAGAAGATCAAACTGTTCTCATATGGAGACTTATCAATTCAGCGGGAAATATCTCAACTCTAGATTTAGAAGAGCAGAAAGGTCATCTGTATTTCATGCAAACTCCATCTAAAGAAATTATTAGCTTGGATTTATCTGATAATAATTGGGTTGTTTATAAAAATGGGAAAGAATACAGCGCTTTCAGCAAACTTTTTTCAGTAAATTCTCCTATCGGATTTACCTATAAAGGAGAAGAAGGATTTGTCTTTAAGACTTATGAGAATGAAAAACACATTATAATGTTTTTTGGTCTAAAATCAAAAAAATTGAAATCTATTTTTAAATACGAAGATGAATTATCCATTTCTGGACTTTGTTCTGATACTCTTGTTGTTTTCTCAAAAAATAATATGATCGGTATTGATCAAAGTGGAGGGAAAACGTCAAAATCTCTTGAAAGAGAGATTCTTTGGGCGGGAGTTGATAAGAATCTCATCAGCATTATTTATACCGATCACCCATCTTTCGTGGAAGTAAATAATGCGAAATGTCATAACTACCTTGGTACAACTGCTCTTAAAATAGGACCTCTAGAAAATAAACATTCTAAGACCTCTAAAATTAAAACCGAAAGTGTTAGTTACCCAAGATTTTCACAATTTTTACCTAAGTATTGGATACCCTCTATCACTTATTTATATGATGAAATTATCCTATCAGCTCTAACATCTATAAATGATCCAATGAATTATTTTTCAATGAATTTTCAAGTTGATCATCTTTCTGATCAATCTGAAACAGGAGGACTTGTAAATCTAAGTTACAGAATTAAAAATGATTGGTTTTTTTCTCTCGAAACTCACAAAGGATTTTCTTACGATGATTTACTAGGAAAATTCAGAGAAAACAGATTAAATACGGCCCAAATTTTATATAAAACTGAACACGACCGTTTTGTTGCCAATTATATACTAAGCTATAATAATCAAAAAAGTAGTGATGCTTTCGATAATTTTCAAAATGATTATTTTGATGCAATTTTTAGCTATCATATCGATGGCCATCGAAGAGATAATTTCTGGATGTTTTCAAATATTACATTTTATAATTCATATACAAAAAGTGACAGTACTGACAATTTTTATACATTTAGAGCAAGAAATGAAAATAGATTTAATCTCTTTAGAGATTTATCATTAAATGTTGAGTTGGCCTATTCAAGAATGAATAAAAAAACAACTGCAGGTGGTCTAGTATATGGAGGGATCACAAGCTATGGAACAGAAACTTTCCATAATTTTGTGGGGGTACCATATTTGGGTCTTCTTGGAAATGAACTGTCTACAGGAGATTTGAAATTTCGATATGATTTTCTAGATATTTATCATTCATCAGGATTTGTTCCATTCTTCTTTAAAGATGTTGCTATCCTTGCAGGCAGTAGTGCAGCTCATACCGACTATCTAATTACGAATTCAGTCTTCAAAAAAAATACTTCTGTTTATTCTTACTATGTTGGTTTTCAACTTAGAGTAACAATGTTTTACAATATTGACATGATTATCGAATCTTATAGTACAAAGTTATTAGATGAAAACTTTGAAAAAATTCCAAATGCGGAACAACTCTTTTTAATTAAACTCGGTTCTTCTAGATTTTAAAAAAATGAATTTAAACGATCAAAACTTTATTAATAATTTAAAAAACCGGCAGCAATACGCTGTAGAGTATATAGTCCATGAATATCATAAAATATTAACTAATGCTGCTTACGGACAAAAATTTTCAGACAAAGAAGTTGAAGATGTAGTTCAAGCTACATGGCAGGCCTTTTTCGAGTCCATTGGAAAATTTGAAGGTCGATCTCACATTAGAACATTTCTCTTTGGGATTTTTTACAACAAATGCAAAGAAAGATGGCGTGATAATAAGAAATATGTGACCCTTGAGGAATTTGATACAATCGTAGACAGTTCATACAATAAAGATGGACATTGGACATATGAACCCAAAGATCCAGAAACACTTGTAAACGCTGGACAAATATTTGAAAAGATTGAAGAATGCATGGATGGACTTGCTCCTAAACAACGGCTGGCATTTCATTTAAAAGAAGTTGTAGGAGAATCAACATTAGAGATCTGTAATATTCTAGGCGTTAGTGACACTAACCTTAGAGTTTTGTTATATAGAGGAAAAAATAGACTAAGGAAGTGTTTGGAAGGTTATTCAATAAACAGCACATTATGAAATATATAAGAATTTTAGTTACTAAATTCATTCATCAACTTATTCCACATTCTATACTCAGTGGATGTGAAAAACATTCAGTTAATATCGCAAATTTTGAAGATCTTTCTTTTTTGAAAAGGGCCAAAATTAATGTCCATCTGTGGTTGTGTTATAAGTGCTATTGTTATGCTAAGCAATTGAAGTTGATCGAAAAAACTGTGTCGGAAGGGTACCGAATTAAATCTACAAAAATTGACGATAAATTTGAAAAAGAAATCATTCAAAAATACACTAAAAATTAACTTTAAGGGATGAATTTACCTATGAAAACTTGGTTTGTAATTTGCTTATTATCGACTTCAGCAGTTCAAGCAATAAATTATTGTGCTCCTTTTAAAAGACTTAATACAAAAGGTGCAAAAACCATAAATCCATATAGAACAGATGAGGGAGTACTGCATTCAAAAAAAATAGTCCCATTAAACAAAGACGTGGATGAATTTCTTAGCACTCTTAATAATGGTGAATCTATATGTCTAGAAGGAACAATCATTTATGAATATAAGAGTCAGGCCATTTTGGCATTCGGAGCATATAAAAATGAGTAACTAATCAATTCTTTTAAAGTCGGCCTCAATTGTGTTTTCATCAACAAACTCAGTTCTTCTTCCATCCGCAGTTTGTGTATAATATTGAGTACTCGGACTCCTTCTGATAAAGACTGTTCTTATTCTACCACCACCGGGTCCAACATAGTATTTCTCTGTAGATTCTCCAATTAAAGCTACAAACCATGAAATCATAACTAAAATAGGATTTTGTTGCCAGTAAGAGATAGTTGCTAAAAAGGCCACTAAAATTCTTGGAGCAAAAATCCAACCTAACCACCAAAAGATACCTCCACTGAGGACACTAGAAAAAAGCAAAGTCAGACGTGGAAATAAGGTGATAAATATGAGAAAGGCCAGACCATGATTTTGCCAATAGTCAGCATTTCCAAGAACAATCTGAGGGTGAAGAGAGAGCAAAGCTGTAAATAGTGAAATAAAACCAAAGACAGTTAAAATCTGAATAAGTACGTTTTGTTTAAATAATTCATTTAGTATATTTTTCATGAGCTTAAGTTGGTATGTATCATAATTATGTCAAGGTCTGTCTTTCAAAATAAAGTAATTTAAACTAGTTATATTGTTAAATTTTAAAGATAACTTTTTATAATGAATTGCCTCTATCGAAAAAAAACAATATCTTTATTACTATTTCAAATTTGGTATGAATAGGCATTTATGATTAACTTTCCTATAAACTACATTGGTCGTATCTATAGACCTCCCTCAGAGGCCAGAAGTTTTCTTCTCCAAGTAACTATTGGTTGCTCTCACAATAAGTGTACGTACTGTGCCATGTATAGAGATAAGAATTATCAAGTTCGAGATCTCTCTGAAATCTTAAGAGACATCGAAAAGACAAAAAAATATTTTAAATCAATAAATATTGAACCAGAGAAAATTTTTTTGTGTGACGGAGATGCACTTGGAGCACCTTTTGATATTCTAAAAGAAGTTTTAATCAAAATAAATGAGACATTCCCAAATATAAAAAGAGTTGGAATTTATGCGACAGCTCAAAATATGCTTGATAAAACTAATGATGAACTTAAAAAACTAAGTGAACTTAATTTAAAAATTGCCTATCTTGGAATGGAAAGTGGTTGTGACAGAGTTCTACATTCAATCGTTAAGGGGAATTTATCAGATGATATGGTGAACGGAACCAAAAAACTGAAAGATTCAGGTTGGCAGGTTTCAATCATTGCAATGCTTGGAATAGGAGGAAAAAAATATTCTGAATCACATGTAAATGAAACCGCAAATATAATCTCTCAAATTTCTCCTGACTTTTTTTCTTTTTTAACAACTGTAGTAATTCCTGGTACTCCTATAAGTAGACTACTTGAAAGAGGATCTTTTGAGCAATTGTCCACACGAGAATTATTTTCAGAAATGAAGAATATAATTGAAAAAACAAATCCAAGAGAGGATAAAAATATAATATTTAGAGCAAACCACGTATCAAATATGATGCCTCTTGCTGGAATTTTACCTAGAGACAGGATTAAACTTGTATCAATAATTGAATCTTGGATCAAACAAACACCAATAGATCACTTTCCAAAGATTGATCCTCATCAAATGTAACAAGAAATGCACTGCAAATTGAGAGTTATTTAGAAAGATTATAGTATTAAATTTCCTCACCAAATGAGACATTTATGAAATTTCCATTTCTAATTATTATGATCCTCTTTCAAAGCTGTTCTACTTATAAAAAAGTAATAATTGCTCATCGAGGTGCAAGTGGTTATTTGCCTGAACATACTCTAGAAGGTGTTGCAATGGCACATGCATTTAATGTCGATTTCATAGAACCAGATTTAGTTCTTACAAAAGATAACCAGCTCATAGTTAGACATGACATCTTTCTTGAGACCACAACAAATGTTGCAAAATTATTTCCAGATAGAAAAAGAGCTGATGGAAGGTATTATGCAATCGATTTTAATCTTGATGAAATTAAGAAATTATCTGTACATGAGCGAACAAAAAAAGATCTAGTGAACGTGAATTATGACAAACGTTTTCCTTTATATAAAGAAAATCATTTTAAAGTACCGCTCTTTGAAGATTATATTAAACTTGTAAAAGGATTAAACAAAAGTCGTAAAATGAAAATAGGGATTTATCCTGAATTAAAGTCACCACAATTTCATCTTGATGAAGGGAAAGATATTTTTAAAATTTTTCATAACAAAATTTCGAAACTAAACTTAAATAAAAATGATGGTTTTTTGTACTTACAATGTTTCAATAGCGATTTCCTCAAAAGATATTTCGACAACTACAAACCTCAATTTCCGTTAATTCAATTAATTGGTGAAAATTCTTGGGAAATTTCAAAAACTGATTTTGATTTTTTAAAAACAATTGAAGGAGTTAAGTTTATGAAAACTTATGCAAAAGGAGTCGCCGCGTGGATTCCACAGGTTGTAACAATTGATTTAAAACAATCTCAATTTCTCAAATACCTTAAACAAAACCATCTGATTATTCATGTTTACACTTTAAGAAAAGATGAGCTGTACAATCCTTTAAAAACATTTGAACAGCATGTTGATTTTTTATTTAAAAAAATAGAGGTTGATGGAATATTTACTGACCATGCTGATTTAATAACATCTTTAGATAGAATTAATATTTGATGACCGATAAGAAAAAATCAGTTATGTTTGCGTTTCATTTAGGGGGTGTCATGGTTTCGACGGGGCAGTCGAACAGCATCCGGGCGTGTCCAGGTTGGTCTCCAAGGTCCTGGTAAAAAGGAGTCCAAACAATAAGTGCAGATTCACACTATGAATCATATGCTCTAGCTGCTTAATAGCACTCTAGACTTTGAGGCCGGTAGTGCCAATAAACAGAATCTACCAAAACTGATAAACTAGCAGCTTAACTCAGTTTCGTAGGTGTCGGGTCTCTACGTTAAAAAGCACCGAGTTTTGCTAGTAGTACAAAACTAGACAGTCTTGTTAGCTGACCATAAATGCTAACTACACACGTAGGCCGCTGCTAGGAAATTGTCTCGGACGTGGGTTCGATTCCCACCACCTCCACCAAATCTTATGCTGGACGAACCATCGTCCATTAAAAAGCCGCCTAGATAGGTACCTATCCCAGCGGCTTTTTTTATTTCTGCCATCTTTTCACCACAATCGGCTCCACCAAATGAAGCTGCTAATGGCCTACCAAGTTTACGAAAAGGGAGAACGACTCCTGATTGACCCTTGTGGGCTTCTCTGACTGCCTCTGACTGTCGTTCTGATCCCCAAAAATCCACCATAATGACATTTTCTGGGTTCAAATGAATAGTCTTAACGATATTTCTCAAAATCTCACGTTTCTTGGCCAGATTTGCCTTTCTAAAACGCTCACTTCTGAGCAAATCAATTCCACCCAACAAATAATCAACGTCGATCTCTCGCTCTTGATCAGAATCCAGTTTCTGTTTAAGTGACTCCACTTCTTCTTTCAAAAGTGACAATTTCTTTTCAGAATCTTCCAGTTTGCTAATCAAACTATTTAGTCTAGCCGCGTTTGAATTAGTGGCCATAATTGTAACAAGCTGATCAATTTCAGATTGAGTTTTTTCAAGCTCTTTTTCTTTCATCTTAACTAGTGATTGATTTACTTTAGGGCGTGAATTATTCATGTCCTTTAGTGTTTCAACGAAATGCTCTTTCATTGCTTGGTTATTTAAAAATGAAAAAGCCTGTTTTTTGATAAGCGTTTCTAGTTCAACAGCAGGGTATCTTTTAATACGACAAGAAGATGCACCTTTATGCCCGTAATAAAAATGAGTGCCATTTCTACCATTTCCAGATTGTCCAAATAAAGGAGAACCACACTCATCACAAGTTAAAAGACCTGAAAAGATAAAATCATGCTTTGGAGCCGACTTAACTTGTTTGTTCATGTTCAATCTATCTTGAACCTGTTTGAACAATTCCTCCGTGATAATTGCTTCCCATGAAGCATCTACCAAATAATATTGTTCTTCAGGCTTTAGAAGATCAGAATCTACATCTTTATTATTCTTATTTATTTCTCTTTTACCGATGTAAGCAGGATTTGTAAGAGTTCTCCAAATATGATCGTGATTAAATGGATTGCCACCTTTTAGCTGACCATTTTTTCCAACCCATGATTTATTAACAAATCCGCGACTATTTAATTCATTCGCAATAGCTGAAATACTTCCCAATTCAAAATATAGACGGAATATTTCTTTAACAAGATTGGCTTCTTTTTTATTGAGAATTAGTCGTCCAGAATTCTTAGTGTCTTTGTCGTACCCTAAAAAAGGATGGCCACCATTCAATAGTCCACGAAGGGCGCGAGCATGAAAGTTGTTTTTAATCCTCTCGGCAGTCAATTCTCTTTCAAACTGAGCTAGGGCCATAATGATCGTCATAAAAACACGGCCAGCAGGACTTGTTGTATCAAAATCATATTGAAGACAAATAAAGTCGCAGCCAAGTTTTTCAACATCATTGATGAAATTTAGAAAATCTGCAACAGAACGACTCAAACGAGAAAGCTCTGTCACCATAACAGTATCAATTCTTTTCTTTTTAATATCCGCTAAAAGTCTTTGAAACTCAGGGCGATCTGTATTTTTACCTGAATAGGCCTCATCTTTATAAAGATCGACGACTTTTCCCCATTTACCATTTTCATAGCGGTTCTTCTCTTCAACTTTCATTCTTAGACGTTGAATTTGAGAGGTAATCGAACCTTCTTTATTTTTTGCCTGTTCATCTGTCGATACACGACAATAAATAGCAATTTTTCTCATAACTAATCCTTACTACGCTTGATAATGACATCAACATCAAGACCAATGCCGTTAGCAATTCTTACTAACTGGTCAATGCTGACGCCTCTTTCTGTTCCTCGAAGAATCTTATTAACATTTCTTCGATCAAGCCCAATCATTCGAGCGACTTCACCTTGTGACAAATTCTGCTTTTCCATTTCTTTTAAAATGGCTAAAGTCAGTTTTTCTTTCAATTGAATAACACTAATTAAATAATCACTTTCCATAACTTAATTATAAAACCTAATATTTGCTAAGGCACCAAATTCAAATAATGCTGTATTTCCAACTGACCCCACTAAGGGAGTTATAGGGAGCACTAAAAACTCTTTATCATTCATCGCATATTGAAGTGCCGTACTGTTTACCTGAACTCCTTGGCTAATCAAAAAGTTTAGATGGGCCACAACATCAATAATGATTATATCTTCAACGGTATTAACTTGTTTATTTAATCTTGGTTGATATACATGATCTAAGGCAATTTTTTGAATTAATCCTTGAGGTGGATAAATTCTACTGGTGTCAGTTTCAAGAGAGTATTGGTACCTAATTATTCCATTGTTAAAATTATTAATCATATTAAATTGATTCGTATCAATTTCAGCAATGATCGTATTAAAATTTGTAAAGCTTCCAGAAGAGAGAGTTCTATTTTGAGGCCCCTTCGCAAACATCTCTGCTACATTTATATCAGAACTAAACGATAAAAAGTGGGTTTGCCCCCAGCTAGTAGTAATATGTTGTTGTAGTGAGTTTATAAATGGCTGCTGACCTAATGCTAATGGATTTCCAGAATTTATTAAATTAGTAAATAATCCCTCTTTGCGAGTGAGAGAAGTAACCAATTGGCGTTGTAGCCTAGGATCAGAATCACCTCGATATAAAATCATAATAAACCTCTTACTCAAAAGACTAGCGTGATATATCACGCTAGTCAAGTGGGAAATACTTTTATGAGATCAATAACTTAACTTGCCGTGCTGGCCAAATTAGGGAAAATTAGCTGACAAAGCACTCTAAAACGCTGCTTTTCAGCCTCAATGTCCTGTGGGGTATAGCGCACGACGATTTTGAAATCATTCAGGCAGACTTTCTTCTGCGATCCTTTCTTTTTTGGCTTTTTTGACATTGGTTCGCTTGTTCCTCATTTGGATTTTCTGAAGAGCATTGGCCAAAATATCGGCTGCATTATCAGAACTCTGAATTTTAGTTGCTAAATCTCGTAAGTATTCTTTTGAATTGAAATGATCCTGAATAATTTTATCCTTTTTCTTTTCAAAAGATTCCTTCTTGAAACCTTCAACAATCCAAGAAACGAGTCTGGATGGGTTTATTTTTACAAAATCACCGCTATCTTTTAACTCTTGTAACATTTCAGTTAATGCCTCTTGTGCATTAGTATCTAGTAAAACTCTGAACTGTGTTTGCTTATTCATTTAACCTCTCTTGGATACTCAACAACAACGCTGGCCTTAAATTCAATCTTGTCTTGGTTTGGAATCTGTCTGGAACCTGTAGGCCCTCCCGATGAAAACGATCTCTGGCCTTGACCATCACATCTGCCGAAACCTAAGAAACCAGTTTGAACATTTCCATTTACTGACTCTGGGGTGACAATCAGAAATACCTCACTACTTTCTGAGAGCATTTCGTTAGATAGTTTAAACCTAGAAACAATTTTAGCTCCCTGATGATCCGAAATAATGCCAATGGGGTAAGTATTATTTCCAATTTTAAATTTTACGGAAATATTTTTTGCGTCTTCATCAAATAAAAAAGGACTTTTAACATTATCCATCTGCTCTCTATATTTGTGAGTGCAAGTGCCGCGATATTCATTTTCAAAGCATTCCATTAATTTTGGAGTAAGGCACATTCTACAGATCGGATCACGAATACAAACTCTTTTCGTCCATCGAGATTGGTAATTCCGATCAATGATATTTGTAAACTGAGGTGTATATCTTGTGCCAACAAGATATAGCTCAATAATGTTCCCGGCCTGTTGCTGTCCTAGCGACACATGATTATTTAAAATTTCTGATTCAAGCAGGATTTTTCTTCTGGCGGCATTTTCAATTTGAACATCGTCTTTTACTTCAGGAGGATTTTCTTCATCCCAAAAGTTTCCACAACCAACAAGAGACAACATGAACAACAACCCAATACTAGATGTTAAGTTTCTCATTTTTTAGCCTTAGGAGGATTGGGAACCCACTGAGGCTCTTCTGTGATAACCCAGATACGATGTCCCTCAATTAATTTCTTCCCTTGCACTTGGGTATCAATCCACTGTGCTTCAACTTTTGGAACCGTAAGGCCCGGCCCAGATGAGTTTTGGTAACCAGAAGGAGTGGAGACATTAAATTTTTCTAAATTAAAGAGAGTCTCTCTTCTTACTCGGTCGTCGCGTTTATCCATTCCTTTGTGCAAAAAGTAACTAGCAATACCTCCGATGGCACCACCAATTAGTGCGCCTTGAAGAGCTGCTTGGCCCTTATTGCGATCTGCTAGTGACGATGCTCCTATTGCTCCTGTCGCTGCACCTGTTCCTGCTCCAACAATTAAAGATTCTCTCATTGTCGAACAACCAACCATCGAGACCATTATCATGGTCAAAACTAAAATATTCATCAAAATTCTCCTTAGTATCAAAATCCCTTGATTGAACTTAAAAACCTTACTTGTGATATAGTTATTACAGCTAGTTAGAAGGTTTTTGCTACCAACGCATTGGTAGCTTGTTGGTAGTTATAATCATGGAAATTGAGAGTAAATGTTTTGCCACTGACATTTTTAAAAGTGGCTGAGCTACTGTGTTTAAAAAATTCTTTCTTCAAACAAAAATATACTTTTTGTGCGTATCTTTGTGCCAATTCAGTTTCAATTCTCATTAGTCCTTTAAGGATTGTGGGGTTGTCACAAACGTAAAAAACAACATCGACATCTTCCTCCAAATGGTAATTCAATAAATATTCAGACCATCGACCAGATTCTTTCTGTGAGCGTTCATATTCAATAGCAATTTTAAATTCTTGATTTTCGATCAAAAGCGAAAGAAAAATATCACTGTTCAATCTTTTGAATGGATCAAGTTTAGGGTTTAAATCTCCATGATCAATTCCCTGAATTTCATTCTCAAACTTAATTGATTTCAGACTTCTAGATTTGATTAACTTGAAATAAATTTTAGCCACGCCTAAATCATGCACTGGATTGGAGCATTTAAGTTCTTTTCTAACAATCTTCCCAGATAAATAATCCTCGATTTCCTGCAAACCATTTTCTGTAATGTTATATAAAGGCTTTAATGCGATACCATTAAAATGCGCGCGTTTTTCAATGTAATTACCAATTACTAGGCGCTGGATTCTCTTGATGACAGTGGATTTATGCAAATCTTTGAAGTGATTATCCATCAGCAGATCAAGATCAAGACCTTTACTTAAAAATAAATCTCTAAGTAAAATACGGTCTCTCTCTCTTAAAACGACATTCCATTTTTTCTTTTTTTTCAAAAGATGGTTAGTTTTCGTCTGGAATTTGTGTTTTCTTGCCTAGATTTTCTCCATCAGAAATGTCCATCATTGGCCGAAAGCATGGATAGTTTGAACTAAATTTCTCTTGTAAGGCTTCGACTTCATTTTTTAGTTCGTCATCATCTAAAAATGGAGCCTGTATCTCAAGAAAATCATTTCCAGATGCCCATACTGCGCGACCCTTAATGTCTGGCAATTCAAATGCTTTTTTATTGCCTAAAACAGTCACTGAGTTAGTCATCGTGTTCATTCTAAAACAAACTCGTCCACCAATGTTTTCTTGAACTTTAGTATCAATAGTTTCCTTTGATACCTTTTGGGTAGCAAAAATAAGATGAATTCCTGCGGCACGTGCCAGCTTGGCCAGTTCATCTGTATATTCTCTTGCGGTATTTATCAGATGTGCCTTAGTTGCATTGGCTTTTACTTTTGAATAGAGAACAGAGGCCTCATCAATTCCAACAACAATTTTGTCCATTTTGTCCCTTGCTGGAATAATTTCTTTATTTCCTGTCTTTTCCAAATACTCAAAACGTCTATCCATTTCATCTTTGATTTTCTTTAGCATTTGACAAGCTTCGGCCTCGGTCTTAGCGATCCTCACATTTGGCAATTCTCCAAACTCTTTCATCTCAACACCTCGCTTTAAATCTAAAAGATAAAGCTGTAGCCTTGGCGTCGATTTAAGAAGGCTCACAAGTGTTTGTTTAAAAAAGACACTCTTACCACCACCTGTTGTTCCAGCTATTAGCAAATGTGGTAGTGATTCTAAAGTCCTAGTCACAACTCCTTTCATTGATTCACCAATAATAAAAGAGTGCGGTTTCACAAGTTGCGCTTCAACATCATGGTACTTAACAAGCTTTGGAAGTTTTCGCTTGGTAAGATACAAAATGATAATTTGTGGATTTCCACCGTTGGCAATTGAATCAACTTCCTCTGCAAATGATGCTTCGATGTCACTTTTTTTCTGTTGGTATTTATCTATGCCAATCCCAACTGATTTTATAACTAGCGTTGTCTTAAACTCATCGACGTTATGGACTGAAACAACTCTAAAAAAAGCTCCTTCAGCACCATTTAATCCGATTCGGTTCAGTTTTTTTTGAAATTCCTGAATCAGCTTAAAGTCATGAAGGCCAACCAAAATGGAACTAAATAACAAAGTTACAAATAGAAAGACAAAGAAGAAAGCTTCCCAAGGTATCTTGTAAAGAACATTTACTAGAAACGTTGGAAGTTCATTTTGTATTCCTAAATGAGTCGCCCACAAAAATCTGTGATCAAAAGTTGTCGTACCAGTGATCAGAGCCACTGATATTGCTAAAAGATAACAATCCTTTCTGTTTCTCCACAATTTTTTTAGACCAAGCCAAACGCATTGAGATAAAGAGTCAACAATCTTAAAAAACTTGTTATCCTCTGTTTTTGAACTACTCATTTTCACCGCCAAATGCTGAAGTTAAACTGATAATTAAGTCAGTACCAGCTTCTAGCGTGATGTAAGGAGGAGTTTGGGCCATGGCTTCTGCATGTCTTGCGGCTTCCATATCAGTCACTTTAGACACGCCTTGGAATACTGCATTTCTCATTGTTGGTTTAGGAGTAGTCGCACCAAAATCTCCATGAGCAGTCTTTTCTGTTAGTACATCTGTCATGCTAGAGACCATTGTTAAACCAAGTGTTCCTGCTATCCGAATTCCAGTTTCAGAATGAACCTCTCCAATAACACCATTTGAATAGTCAGCGCTATCTAATGCGATGGCCATTATTGCTTTTTCTTCTCCTGTGGGACTAATTGATTTATCAAAAGTCAGATAGATTCTTTCGCCTTTACCGGAATAATTGGCCTTTCCAATAAGCATGGAATTCTTTTCAATAAATTGATCTCCTTTAAAGTTTGCTCCATAAGGCAAAAGAACTTTAACTTGTGAGGTTAAATCTCGTGAGTCAATTGCAGATAAGAGTTTGCCAATGATATTTGAACCATTTGGAAGAACTTTTTTTGATGATTTATCATCGCTTCTAACCAACACTTGCTTTGCTCGATATTCCAGCTTGCTTTGTTGAAGCCCACCAGAACCTTGATTAGATTTTTTCATTACAGGTGGCACTTCATTTTGAATAGGAATCATTTCAATTTCAGTACTCGTCAATTGAGGCTGCTCTTTATGGCCATCAATTAAGCTCTTATCTGTCTTTTGGGAGGTTCCTACTGGTGGTGAATCAAAGACAATAGCAAAAATGGTATAGGTTAGCCCCAGAATGAAGGCTAAAATACTTCCAATTTTTTTCAGGTTAAATCTTCTTTTTCCGCCATCTGTAGTGAACGCGAATCTCTCAAACCATCCAGATTTTTTCTCTGTTATAAATATTTCTCCTCAACGATTTGTTTTGCTTCTAGACCTTGATACTTAATATTCAGAGTGAAACTCCTTTTAGATGGAAGCTTTATTAAAAGGCGAACTGTTGCCTTATGATTTCCTTCTTTTTGATCAATTATTACTTTGTTCTCGCCATAGGTTTTATTCCCTTGAGAGTGCATGAATTTGAGATCATTTACGTTTATGATTTCCTTTTTTAGATGTTCAACTCTTAGGTCAAGAATATAAAGCTTGAGTGAATCATGAAACTGGATTTTATCTGATGTCACAAGTAACTTATCACCAATTGCCTTTTTAAAACTAAACGTATTCTTCTGCTTAGGCCTAGATTCATGCTTTGGAATAATTGGAGATGGCCTCCAACCACGCTTTACTATAACTAAATCGTCATAGTGAGCATCACTATCTACGCTTAGAATCAGTCCATAGGTATTGTATTCACCATATACAAACAAGTTAGTCTTTGCCGTTCCTAGAGGTTGAATGGTTACATCATTATCAATGAATTCAACATTGAAATAATTTTGATTTCCAATGACCACTTTCTTAGGTTTTTCCAAAAAACGCAAAACTGTAGATTGGCCCATCTTAAGATTAATATGACCCATTTCGTTTGAGTTTATGTAAAGATCACGAACCTTTGCATGGGAGATGCTCGCAGCGAAAAAGGTAAATAACAAAATCAATATATTATTTATTCTCATGCTCAATGACTCCGTTGACCAAGATTCCATAAGGGTTCCATCTAGAAGCTTTATCTTTGATTAATTGAAAACTTGCTTCAGTTGGCACGATTAAAGGGATACCATTGAATCGGACAATTTTATCAAATTTTGCAAGTGCTTCTTTGTCATTTACGATGATCTCAATATTTGCGACGTACTGATCAATTTTTGATAATTGCGATTCAGTTTTATCTCTCTTAATTTCACCTTCAAGAGCCTGAAGATATCCATCTGTTGAAAGAGGTGCAATATTCCGTAAGGTTCCTCCGAGATCATCTTTTTTAATTTGATATCTAAGATTGATGAACTCTTTTAAAAAGACTTTAACATCTTCTTGGTTTGGGCCAGCACTTAAATACCTTCCAACGACATAGGACTTACTCTGACCCGTATCTTGAACCACGATTGGATCAGGATTTAGGATAACAAAAATTAGAATCATCATCAGTAATGTTACTAATCCTAAAAATATAGTTGCGATCTGATATAGTTTCAGCTCTTTATTAATTCCCAGCCATTGATTGATTGGTGAAAAAATTTTATTTTTTATCATTATTTCTTCCTTTGTTAAAATTTGGACGTAGTACATTTGGAGGATCAACGTGACGTTCAGGTTTGCGCCAATTTTGAATCCTATTATCTATTCTTTCCTTGGCCATCTGGAGATTTTGTCCAATGGGACGACTAATTTTACCAAATGACGATTTCAAACCATTTGATCCCTGAATCATTAAATTCTTGCCGTTTTTAACCGCCATGCTTTTAATAAATGCACCTGTCGCCGCTGTAGGTACTGCTGCTAATGCTGATGCTGCCCCTGACATTCCATCATTGATTAGGGATTTAGTTGCAAATGGAATAAAGAGCATAGAGACACCAATACAAAGATTAATCAGAATTGATGTCAAAAAGTTATCCCAATTTCCTACTTGTGGAGCGGTTGCCAATTTTAAAAGCATTATCGCTAGAATTGACCATAGCACTTTCCAAACCATGACATTGATCAATCCTTTATAAAGATTAGATGTCACAAAAGAAGTTGATCTTGAGATGTACATTAGAATCATCAGCGGCGAGCAGACGTACAATACTGACCATACATAATGGATAAGTACATTAGCGACGAAGACTCCAAGGTAGGCCACGATATATGAAACTAGACTTAGAATAAAAATAATGGCTTCTCGAAACTTAAGCCAGCTAACGCTATTGTCTTCGTAGTTCTTGCCAAGTTCTCCCATTAAATCCCATAGGCTTTTAACCCCATTGATTTTGTCTGTAATCCCATCACCAACCATTGCAATGAGATTCATAGTCTCGTTGAAAGAGAAGAGTAGGATCATTGAAATCACAGCTCTTCTAATGATATCTCCTGCATTTGGATTTCCTTCTGGCATTTTGAAAAATTCAAAGACAATCAATAGAACACAAAATGGAACTATTAATATCCAATAAATTTGCAAAATCTGAGCGTGAAGCTCCCTACATACCTCTGGTAAATACTCAAACATTAGAATCGAGGTAGGTTAAAATCGCCACGAAAGCTCGTGAGACCACTTTTCAAATCTTGCTTAACTTTTTGATGACCAAGAACTGAATCTTTGCCATCTTTGTTATTCAGGGCCAGTGACTCACTTTGTAGCTTGAGCATTTGTCCATTTACTCTTAATAGCTGATTAAGAGTGTGAAGAATTTGGGCATTTACTTCAGCATTCATTCTAGCAGCACCCTTAGGAGAAGCTTGTCTACTTTGAATTGAAATTTTCACAGCATTTTCCTCTTGAAGACGGCTGTACTCTTTTGAAGCATTAACCATTTTCAGACTTTCAGCGACACTTTGGTCATGAAGAAGTTGCAATGCAGCCTCTTCGCTCTTTGGAATTGCCCCATAAATCTGATTAACTGAGTTCATTGCTGTTTGAAATGATCTTAATTCATCTAAAATCCTTTCATCCTTAACAGGTAGCGAATTCATAAGACCGATGGAGTTCTCAATACCTTGATTAATTAATCGAATGTATTGATCACTATTCTTTGCTGTATCAATCATTAATTTTAATTGCTGATAACGACGAATATTTTCCGTCAATATCTTGGCCAAGTATGCAGCATTGGCCCATCCCGCGCCACCATCACCCCAAAATGCCCTAGACTCAAAAGGAGTAAAAGCGATTGATGAGATAATTATTCCAACCATCAATTTATTTCTTATGATGCCTCCTTTGTTTTGTTTGCAAGTTTTAATAAAATTTCAATTTTGGATAAGTTAGGAAACTGCGTTTGCAAGTCTTGTATTTGAGACTTGTCGTGGCCATCACTTGTGCAAATCCAATAGCTCAGTGGGTCTGGTGTTAGTCTTAAAACAGAACGATTTTCATCTTGAAGAAAATAAAACTCTGAATATTTTCCTTTAACTATTTCTAAGCTTTTTATCACTTCAATTTCGTTATCATTTAAGTCCATTGCTTCTTGAAAATCTTTCCAATCAATTTTTCTCTGTCTTAAAACAAAAATGCTTGTAGTGTTTGGGAAAATCGCATTTTTAATTTCCTGACTTGAGAGGAAATCTTTATAGTTTTGACTGATACACCAAATTCCACCATTGAATTTTCTAAATGTACGGTAAGCCTCTAGTGTAAAACTAAGCCCACTTTTTGTTTCAAACAATTTCCAAGCTTCATCAATAATAAGCAGATAAGGACGTTTCAAGTCATTTGCTGCCTCATTTTTTATGAAATCAGTCAAAAGGAGTAGAAACACGTTCTGTAGGTCTGGATAAGTATCCAATCCTTTAATTTCAATTGTTACTAAATCCTTTGAGAGCTGAATATTAGTATGACCATCAAGCATTTTTCCGTAAGCTGTTTGGCCCGTCCATGAGTACAAAACTTCAGAATAGTCCTTTAATGCCTTATTGGGGTGAGACCTTAACGTTTCTTTGAAATCTGAGAGTGTAGGTGTTTTTTCTTTGCAACGGTTGTAAGTCAAAAAGATAGCTTCTTCTAATAACGCCTTTTCACGTTTGGGTAGTCCGTTTGAATCATCTTCCTTGATGATGGATTCGAGCGCACCTAGGATCAGTTTTACTTTCGTTGGTGAAGGTAATTTCTCTCCTTTAGGTAGATCAAACATATTAAGACATATACTTGAATCTAGATTCAAATTAATGAATTCACCATCTAAAACATCAAGCAATGTTTCAGAAGAGGCACCGTTATCAATCCACACAATTTTTGGAGTTGGACTCTGCCCGTAAAATTGCAACATAAGCTGAGATATCGTAAAACTTTTACCGGCTCCCGAGCCTCCAAAGATGAGTCCATTCCAATTTGGTAGTTCTTTTGCAAACGGATCAATAGAAAATAAAACGCTATCTCTGTTTGGAAGCAGACAAACTGGCTTTTTATTTCCTCTCCAATAATCAAACATTGCCGTAAGGTGGGAGGCATTACTTGATTTAACCTTCTTCTCTCTTGAAAAGTCACAAACTCCAGGGGCATTGTTAAAAAATAGGTCAAGAGTTGGTAATGTTTCAATCACCCCCTCGCAGCCACCCATTTGTCGTAATGCTTTTAGGATTTCATCTCCCATTTGATCAAGTTTTTCTTTATCTTTTGCGGAGTAGTAAATACTCGTCTCCATTGAGATAAGCTTTTCTGATCCTTCAAGAAGTTCACGGATAAGGCCTTCAATCTGTTCTAACTGAGACTCGGATTCGATATCAGTAACGTGACCATTTCCTGATGCCATACTATTGGTAAGTCTTCTCTGAACCTGTAATCGGTCAGCTTCTTTTTTCTGCTCTAAAACCTTATATGTTTGAACTATTTTGTAATGAAATGGAAGTTTTGTTAAAATTTCTGCCATCGCTGCCTGTGTTTGTCCCTCAGGTAAGGTTTTTAAACTCACACAACGGGTATGGAGATTTCCTATCTTAAGCGAATCATTATCTACAAGCACATCCGTTAATGTCACCTGAGATGAAAAGCTTTGCTGATTAATTTCTGAAAATTCTCGTAATTTGGGGATTCCAATTCTTTCACTGCGATCTGAGTTAAAATACTCAAAAACAAAATTAAACCATTGCTCAGAGCTTAATCTTGATGGATTAAAGCTCATTTGTCTTAAGCTGGATTCAATCGTTTTAATCTGTCTTTCAAAAGAGAATAGATTTGATTGAAATGATTCCTGAGCGATCTGTTCAAATTGTTCATGCTTTTGCCAAAATTTCTTTTTAGACATTTGCTTATTTTGGCTTCTCACAAAAACGTAGAGGTCGGGATTATAGAATCCTCCATCATTCGCTATTTGTTCAAACTGATCAAAGCGAGCCTTAGAAATTGGTTTATAAATTTCTAACGATTCTGAAGATGCTTTTTTATGAGCTTCTAGAATTGATTCAATATTGGCTTTTACATCATAGACTAATTGAATTTTTATTCCCTCATCTAAGGAAACTAAAAGTGTTTCAAATTTTTTACTTAGATTGTTAATAGCCTCATTTGAAGCAGATGTGATATCAGCTCCCTCGATTTTAAAACCTAATCCTAATGAACCATCCATAAAAACCATATAGTCATGATGGAAGTGCCAATATGGTAGTTTGTTCGCTAGATTGTTACTCGACATATATTTTCCTATTACGTTTTGTTTCTGAATGATCAATCTCACCAGCACTTAAATGGCCCGGTTCCATGTGAAAGCGGACTAAGTGGATCAAATAATTTTCAGGCTTATTTCTTTTTATAAAAAATAAAACTAAGGCCATGATTATTGGAATCACAAACACCATGACCGTTCCAAATGGTGTTTGACCGAATATCAAATTCATTATTGCCGCAAAGAGAAGGACAAAAAGAAGATCATGGGCCTCAAGGCCCACGATCTTGATTTTTGCATCTAATCTTCGATGAACAGTAGATGAGTTTAATTCCATTATTGACCTGCTGCTGACTGGAACCAGCCAATTATATGTGGTGCCATGAACCCGATAATTGAGCAGACAATCACCATGATGATTCTACCTTTTGCAGCTCCATCACCAGTAAGTGCAAGAATAACAGCATAGACAAGCCCCAATACGCTTACTAATGGAAGAATCACAGTAATGAGCTTTGTCGTAAGCCCTTGCATTTTTGATTCAAAGCCACCTGCAAATTGTGCGTGAGCAAGATCAGGCATGAAAGCAATAAATGCAACAAGTGCAATCATAAACGCCATTGAAATCATGTTTTCCTTATTCATTGTTCATCCCCATAACTAAAGTTTTTGAATAAGGCCCAAAATCAACATAGACATCACCCTTAGTTTGTTTTGACGAATAGCCTTCGCCAATTACTTTTCGTTGATGAAATTTTCCATCTTTTTTAATAACAACTTCAGCACGGTAGAGAATATCTTCGCTTTGAGATCCCGTCGGCTTTAGGTAATATTGAGTGTCTGGGTGGATATCGAGTTTGAGGCGATATTCTGCAAACTTCTCATCATAAAAAGCGACTCCAGCAGGTAGATTCTTATTAGTGTTTTTGTCATACCACCATAGAAGTAGTGGCTTAGTTTGTTTTACTTGTTCTGTTTTCATATTTTCTCCAAAATTAATTTAAAACTTTCCAATTCCAACCAACGAGTTATTTATTTAACTGAACCCTCCTAGGCACATTCTGGTTCTTGTAAATTAATAAAATCATTTCTCAAACGATCTAAGGCCGATGAGAGCATCTTTTTTACTGCTACAGATGAAATGCAAAGTGCCTTTGATATTTCATATTCACAAAGGCCTTCCCAGAACTTTAGATAAACAACAGCGAGTTCACCTGTTGGTAGATTTGCTACTTTTTCTCGAACAATCTCTGATTCAAAATCATTAAGTTTTAATTTTGAAAATGCGACTTCTTCGCACTTGGTAGACTCTTTCAAATAGTCATTTTGAACCTGCTGATCCATACGTTTTTGAATTTTGTGAGTAGGCCAGACTAATTCCGTTTGCTTTTTCATTTTATAATCCTTTATTGTTTGACAGGTGGCTTTTGGCGGCCAAGTAAAGATGTTGCGCTTTGATTTCATTCAAGCGATCTTCGTTGATATCTTTTCTTAGAAACTTTCCGACTGAAGAAAATATTTTTCCAATGATACGAATTGGAAAAAGAATCTCTTCTTTTAATTTTGATTTACCCAATATACTCATGACTCCTCCTCGAAGCATTTAATTGCCTTCCTGTGGAGTACATATTTCACGAGCTGTGCCAGACTTGGCAATTTAGGTTTTTAGAATGATTTCAGTTGTTTGAGTTAATAAGAGAGAATGAAAAATAGTAGCAGAAATAGAAGCGCTACTGTGGTCACAATAGTAGCACTACCAATGAGATGACTTTTTCAATTTTAAATATATAATTATAGAAAAAGGATTTTTATGATTATTGAACTGAAAGATGTTTTGCTCCTTGTTGTGGGTCTAGCTCTTGGACTTTTACTTGGGATTGCTATCTATTGGCTTCCTCTAGGTCAATTTAAAAATGAGCTTCGCGCCCTTTGGAATCTAACTCGAAAACGATTTAGACAAGGAGATAAAGTAAGAATTAAATCTGGAGTAGATTTAAAGCCAATTGATTCACGACTTGATATTGCGACAACAGGTGGGAATGTTCAGGATATGCTTGTTTGGAACGATGAAGGTATCTCTTGGCACCACACTCCAAATGGCTGGATTCGAGCAAGAGTGATTCATGTAGCAAAAGAATCTGAAGAGATCAGTCCTGTGTATAAAGTATCACATCTTGATATCGCTAAATAATGGTTTAACTATAAATGATTTTTGCTTCAGTTTTTGCCCTTTTTATATAAAGGGCAATGGAAATTATAAATATAATAAAATTAGAATGATTGATTAGGGCCATTCCAACCTCAGACAATACGTATCCCACATACATCGGGTGGCTGACCCATTTGTAAATACCACTTTTCACCAGTGACCTTTTTGCTGGTGAAATGCCGATGGAAGTTCCTAGCTCAATTGTTGCAAGAGCTACGAATAGAAAACCAATGATGGCCAATATATCAGATGCAAGAAGTATTTCTTTTGTCGTATGATCTGGCCCAAAGTACAAAAGTGGCATCGCTGATGATAAATATGCCGTGAAAGAAACAAGTTTCCCTGACGTTATTTGAGCAGACTCTCTTTTAAGAAAGAAATAGCCAGCGACAAAATCACGAAGCACCAATAATAAGAAAAAAATGAGATGAGTTTGCTGCCAGCGATATAAGGCCAGCAAGCCAAACCCAAACATCATTATTGATCCTAAATATTTTCCCGCATCTTTAGTCATTAGATTCCCGGTTCTGATCGTTCTCTTAAACTTGTGAACTCAGGCATTTTGATCACCCTAATAAGAGCATCTTGACCACCAATAGCTTCAATGTATCGAAGGGCGTGTCTTGCGAACGCTTCTTTAAATTGTTCCTCTGTTTTGATTTGAGGAAGAGTGGCATCTTCTTGACTTTCTTCAAAAGTAAAGCCTTGAGTATCTACTTTTTGTTTCATCTCAATCAGTCTCATGATTGCGGCTTCTTCAGCTTCAACCGAAAGAGGCTCTGAATCTTGAGCATAACTGTAGATCGTTTGTGAAATGGCACCCATTGCCAATAAAACAGATAATAGTCTTAACATCTTTTTCATCTCTTTTCTCCAATCTCTTTAATGAATTGCTTAATCACTTCAGCCACTTTTTTGGGTTGATCAAAGTGAACGAAGTGACCAGCATCTTCTACTGTTACAGTTTTAAAATCTCCTGCTTCAGCATCTTTTGTAAGTATGTTGAATGGGAGAAGTTTATCTTCAAATCCTAAAATAAATAATTTATTAAGTTTCACGTTTTTAATCCCTGCTAATAATGATTCCTTTGTGGCGGATTCGCTTCGAGCAGCAAGGTATGATTTTGCACAGACCGAATCATCTAGGATCATATTCTTACCAGAAATTACGTTTGAATTTGTAAAATAGAGGTCTCCATAAAAGGCGAACCATTCTTTATAGATTTCATCAATTGGATCATTCTTGAATTTTTCATTTATGATTATACTTTCAGGATTTTGGATTTGATTAAAGCCAACACTTGCAGCATCAAAAACACTCTCGGAAAATGGTGCCGCAATACAAATCAATGACTGAACTAAATTTGGGAATTGAACTACTAAATCCGTTGCGATTATTCCTCCAAACGAATGGCCAACAATGATTGGGTTTTCAATCTTTTCGATTTCTTCTTTTAATTCTTTTAATTGGGTCGCATAACTAAAATCTTGGTCACTACTTTTTTGTCCATCTGTACCGCTGGGATAGTAGTAATACACATTCACAGTATCTAGGAATTCAGTAATTTGATTGAATGATATAGGCCCAAGCCCCGGCCCTCCGGGGACAAAGACAATATTTTTTGTGCTGTTAGATTCTTTTATAAGTTTAATCGTTGCCATTATATTCCCTCGATTAAGACTGCTGTAGGCCTTCCAGCTCCACGAGATTCAATTATTTCTCTGAGCTTGTACTTATTGATATGCCTATGCAATGTTGTCTTATGCATTTCCAAAAGCGATGCGGCTAAAGTTCTATTCCATTTAGCTCTTTGTAAAGCATCAATGATTTGCTCAGGCCCATAATCTTTTGTTTCATTCGCAGGTGATACTTTTACGTCCTTAGCATTAAGTGCCTCAATCGCTGATCTGTGATCAAGGCATTTTCTTTTTGAGAAAACTACAATGCGTTGAATGACATTTGATAATTCTCTTACATTTCCATCCCATTTATGACCTTTTAAAACTTCAAGACCAGATTCTTCAATTCTAAAATATTCTCCATTGTTGAAGTCTTGGATAAACATTCTTGAATAGAATTCTATATCTTCAGGTCGTTCTCTTAATGCTGGAATCCTGAATGTGAAAGCATTTAATCGTTGAAAAAGATCGAGTCTGAATTGCTCATCAGAGATCATTTTATCCAAATCGCGATGTGTAGCTGCAATAAAGCGTAAATTAATTTTTTTAGGACTTAATCCTCCCACTGGTAAAACTTCTTTTTCTTGTATAACCCTTAGAAGTTTTGCCTGAATAGCGGCACTACAGTCTCCAATTTCATCTAAAAAGAACACTCCGTTATGAGCTTGTTCGAGTAAACCAGCTTTATCTGAAATTGCTCCCGTAAAGGAACCTTTTTTATGTCCAAATAACTCGCTCTCTGCCGTTTCTCTAGGAATGCTGGCCATATTGGCAGCAATTAGTTTTTGCCCAAGTCGTGATCCAATGTATTTTGCTAAGAACTCTTTACCAGTTCCAGATTCGCCTAGAATAAGGATGGGCGCAGCGCTGTTCGCCATTAAAACTTGATCCACTTTTAGAAGAAGGTTTTTCATTAGTGGTGATTGGGTTTTAAACTCAAAGTTTGAATTCCTATTGAGGGCAGATTTTCTCGCTAGAATACTGGCAACTGCTTGCCTAATTGAAGATTCAGAATCCTCATCTTTTGTGATGAAATCAACTAGATGCCTTCTTGTCGCTTCTACTACTCGTTTTGTATTTTGATCACTACTTAACACAATGATGGAGGTAAGTGGTTTTTCGTCTTGTATAAAATCAATGAGTGAAATTCCGTCTAGAGCTTGGCCTTCAAAATTTAGGTCAATGATCGCAGCAATAAAGTCATTAGTTTTGACTAGCGATTTAGCCTCATCAACAGATGATGCAATTTCAACATTGAACTCGTCTGATAATAGAAACTTATTGGTTTCTAAGATATCTCTATCGTCGTCTGCCAGTAGTATTGTCGGTTTACTCATACCGAAGCTCCTTGTAACTGAATTTCAAAACACGCACCACCCATTAGTGACTGCTGATAAATTATTTTTCCACCATGTGAGCGAATTATATGATTAGCACTCGATAGGCCAATACCCATTCTATCTGCCTTGGTTGATTTTCCTCTACCTTGTAAATGCAAGGAAGCGTCTTCTTGTTTAAGGCCTCTTCCATCATCACTTACTTTGATGCTTACAATTTTTTCAAAACTTGTGACATCAATAATAACTTCATTGTTTGCCGATTCAATTGCATTAGAAACTAAATTGCTGACGGCTCGACCAAGCATGACCGGATCATGTGGGATAAGGATATTCTTTTGAGCGATATTTGTTTTTACCTGTATATTGGGTCTGTCAAAAAGTGAGACTTGTGCATCATTTGCAGCCTTAACGACGGAATCAACTATGTCATTCTCTTTTAATGTTACATCAAGGGCCAGATTTGATCTTGCTGCTTTAACTTGTTTTAGGACTTGTTCGGCAAGTTCAACGATCCTCGTTAATGCCTTTTCCTTATCTTCAGATGTTGCACGCTCATGATTGAAAATCTTTATGTGATTACGAAGTGCAGTTACAGGAACATGTAGATCGTGGATCAGGTTCTTATAGGCTGTAGTCGCAAGTTCCTTTGCCTTACTTTTTGCAAGTTCTTCATTTGCGGAATTTAGACCTTCAAAAGTTTCGATAAAAGCAAATCGGATATTTTCAATTTCTTTAATGTTAGAATATTCAAAGCGACTTTCTTCAATGTGAGACTTCATTTCTCTTATGAAATTTTCTAGATTATTTAGAGGCAAAAGACTTTCTTTTGAAATTGAGATTACTTTTGATATTAGCCAATTCAATGCTAAAAAAGAGAAAACGAATACAGCAAGTGAAATTCCAATCGCGACATATAGGATGGAATTTAGATTTAAGTATGCAATCAGTTTTGCACCATTTGCATCAGGGCCATTTATTCGACTTACATTTGTCATGCTAATCAATTTTCCGTTGTTTAGCTTTAGATCAAGTATATTGATGTCTTTCAATTGCTCCTTAAGCTCAGTTCCTATTCGAGAAGAATCAAGTGATGATCCAATAATTTCATTATTTTTCGAGATGACCTCAATGGCAGAGCCGTGCTTGATTGAAACGGCCTTTAAAAAACGTTGAATTTCAGGGCCATCTTGAGTTTCAAGCAAAGTTGAAATATGTGGAGCAATAGATTCAATAAAACTCTTATCGGAGTCTGCATATTGAATAAAGATAATGGACGCAGTGATAATGGCACTTAATGCTGCGATCACAATTGGCAAAGCAATTTGATAAGGTACCATCTTTCTTTCAATATATTTTTTGAAGGAGATTATCTCTTGGCGGTTTTTGTTATCCACTCGGAGCCTCCTTTTAAGCAATTAGAATTAAAATTTACTTTTCTGTAATCTGTATATGCGACTGCAAGCAAGTTCGGTTTAAAACCTTCTACGCAGCGATGAACCCAATAGTGAGCACGGGAATGGAATAAATTAACAGAAAGTGTTTGCTCATCAATAAGATCAGCAAGTTTTTTCTGGATTTTCTGTCTTTCAATTCGATCTTTAGTGTCTCTACTTTTTACAATCAATTTGTCGATAACGGGGTTATTCAATCCACTAAAGTTATCAGGATTAGAAGATTCAAAATTATTTAGTAAAAACTCTGAGTCTGGATAATCAACAATCATGGAAACAAGAAATGCTTGCAGCTTCTTTTGGGAATAATCGGCGATCATTTTATCCCAATTGATAGCATTAACTTTTATATTCCAGCCTTTTGAAGATAGCTCATCTTCAAAGAACTCTGCCATTTCATTTGATCTTGCTAACTCCGCAGGGATGGAAATAGTAATTTGATCCTTTGGTGGATTTGCTAAACCGATATTTTTTTTCGAGCCGTTTTTCTTATGGCCCGGAAATGAAGGAGGAATATAACCAAAAGCTGGCTTTGCATCGGGATAAAATAACTTTCTAAATTTTTCTTTATCAATACTCTTCTCAAAAAGTTTTCTGACTTCGAGATCGTTAAAGGGCATTATTCTTGTATTAAGACCAATAATCCAAGTGTCTGCTACAACAGAACTAAAATCTTGCCCAATTTTAAATACCTCTTCACTCCCATTCATTGGCCAACTTGAAAGATCGTGGATTTCTCCTAGCATCGCTTTATCCATTGCTTTTGCTTGATCAATTGACATTAGCTGCATTTCTGAAATCTTTGGCATCATTCCATGGTATTGAGAGTGGCGAGCAAGATGTATTGAGTCGTTTTCAATTCCAACTATTTTAAAAGGCCCAGAGCCTATTGGCTTTTTGAAAAAGTCTTTATCTTCTAGATTCTTTGAAGGGAGAATTTTTGCAGTCCCACCAGCAAGGACATAAAGGATAGGAGGAAATGGCTTTTCAAGGTGAATCTCAATTGTATGTTCATCAATTGATCTTAAACCTTCAACCTTGCTGACAAGACCTTGATGATATTCTTTTGCTCCTTTAATAACATCATAGAATTTATAAACCACACTATCTTTACTCACATTACGAGTAAGAGATATGACAACGTCGTTAGCCGTTACGGTTTCACCGTTATGGAATTTTGCATTTGGATCAAGTTTGAAAGTTAGCATGAGTCCGTCTTTGCTTGTAGACCAAGACTTTGCAAGTCCTGCTTGAACACCATAATCATCTGTAAATCTTAGAAGTCCTTCATAAACTAATTCAGAAAAAATTAGAGATGCTCCATCATTCATTTTGATTGGATCATAAGAAACTGGCATCGAGTAAATTGCTTTCACAAAGATCGGCTGATCAATTTGCTCGATAAAATTTTTGGACTGTGAATCTTTTACTTTCGTGATTCCCAATCCCAAAATAGCTATGATAGTTAATCCAAAAACGAATTTCATTCGTACCTCAAAAAAGCAAACACCCCATGTGTTTAATTTAAGCATTGGCAAATATCGGGCCAATTGCTCCAATGACGCCAACCGTTGTATAAACTCTTTTTAAGTGAGTTTGGCAAAACCACTCTGTAATAATTACTTGAATCTAGAGATGCGATTGTCTTTTTAAATGGATTTTGAATCCAGAATGCACCACCAGTGATTGGAAATGGTAGCAAAAAGAATAGCAACTCCGTGCTACTGAAATAGTAGCGCTACTATTTCCGCTACTATTTTGATCATCAGACTTAATTCAAAATCACCCTTAATTTTCCATTTTTAGGAGCAAAATAAAGATTTCTTAACTGAGGTTGGCCTTGGCATCCAAAATGTAATGTCATTTCCGAAGTATATGACTTGAAGAGTAAATAAATTTCGATTTTCCATGTCATATTTAGTGGTAATAGCTTGTCAGAAGCGGTCTCAAATGGTCTAATTTTTATGTAATTCTGACAATTTATCCATATTGAGGAGATCGCCTGTGACTGAGACAGAGAGATGGTTGTCTGTTGAAGAAATCGCTGCACATTTGGGGGTTTCAAAAGAGACTATTTATCGTTGGTTGGAAAAGAAGGAAGAGAAACGCCGAATTCCTGCCAATAGAATTGGGAGACTTTGGAAGTTTAAAGCTTCTGAAGTTGATGAATGGATGAAGTCCGGCGGAGCTGAGGAATAATTTAGAAGTGTTTTAATTTAGATTTTTTAAAGGATTAGGTATGAATAAGCAGCAACTTGCTTCAAAGATATGGGAAACCGCAAATCAAATGCGATCAAAGATTGAAGCAAATGAATACAAAGACTACATCTTAGGTTTTATTTTTTATAAATACCTATCTGATAAAGAACTTCAGTTCTTAAAGAAAGAGGAATTTACCGATAAAGCGATTAAAGCTTTGAGTGAATCAAAAACGAAAGAAGTAAAATATATCAAAGAAAATCTTGGTTACTTTATTGCCCATGAAAATCTTTTCTCAACTTGGATTGAAAGCGGAAAAGATTTTGATGTTTCAAATGTTCGTGATGCTCTGTCTGCTTTTTCACGTTTAATTAACCCTGTTCATGAGAAATTATTCAAAGGAATTTTTGACACCTTACAAACAGGTCTAAGCAAGCTCGGTGATACTGCCCAATCTCAAACTAAAGCAATCAGCGATTTAATCCAGTTAGTAAAAGATATTCCGATGAATGGGAAACAAGACTATGATGTTTTGGGATATATTTATGAATATTTGATTGGAATGTTTGCAGCTAATGCAGGTAAGAAAGCAGGAGAATTCTACACTCCACATGAAGTATCACTACTCATGTCTGAGATAGTTGCTGACCATACAAAAAATAAAAAAGAAATTTCAATCTATGACCCTACTAGTGGTTCAGGCTCTCTCTTAATAAACATTGGTGCGAGCGTTGCAAAACACATTAAGAACGAAAACAATATCAAATATTATGCTCAGGAGTTAAAAGAAAATACTTATAACCTCACTCGTATGAATCTAGTCATGCGTGGGATTCTACCAGATAATATAGTTGCTCGTAGAGGCGATACTCTTGAGGAAGATTGGCCTTACTTTGATGAAAACGACAAAGTTAATAGCTACAAGCCACTTTACGTTGATGCTGTTGTTTCTAACCCTCCATATTCACAAAAATGGGATTCTAAGGATAAGGACGAGGATATTCGCTATAAAGATTTTGGTTTGGCTCCTAAGACTAAAGCAGATTATGCATTTCTTCTACACGATCTGTACCACATTAAGCCTGACGGAATTATGGCAATCGTATTACCTCACGGCGTTTTATTTCGAGGTGGTGATGAGGGAAAAATTCGCAAGAATCTAATTGAGCGTAACCACGTTGATGCGGTAATTGGCCTTCCTGCCAACATCTTCTTTGGAACAGGGATTCCAACAATCATTATGGTTTTAAAACGTAAACGCACGAATGATGACATTTTGATCGTCGATGCCTCAAAAGGATTTATCAAAGTTGGGAAAAACAATAAGCTCAGGGCCTCCGATATTAAGAAAATTGTAGATGTTGTTACTCACAGAAAAACAGTCGATAAATTTTCAAGGTTAGTGCCATTAGATGAACTCAGGACAAATGAATACAATTTAAATATTCCTCGTTATGTGGATTCATCTGAAAATCCTGAAACATGGGATATTTATTCTTCTATGTTTGGTGGGATTCCAGAGAAAGAATTGGCAGAATTAAATCAATTTTGGACAGCGTTTCCGAAGCTAAAAGATTCACTTTTTTCAAAGATATCCTCTCAGTATTACGAACTAAAAACAAAAGAAGTAAAAAATGCTATTAAAGATCACGCCGAGATTAAAAAATTTGTAAATGATTTTAATTCATCATTTTCTACTTTTGGTGATTATTTAAAAAAGAAACTTTTAAGTAAAATTGATTCTGTGAATGTCTCAAAAATGGAAGCTGAACTTAGTGAAGAAATTTTTAGTCGTCTGAGCAGTATCCCTCTTATTGATAAATATAAAGCATATCAAATTCTTGATGACGCTTGGGTTAATGTTTCTGTTGATCTTGAAATTCTTCAAACAGAAGGATTTAAGGCCTCTAAAGTAGTTGACGCCAACATGGTACAAAAAAAGAAAGATGGGAAAACCTTCGAAGTACAAGAAGGCTGGCTTGGACGAGTTATTCCATTTGATCTTGTTCAGGAAAAACTACTGACCACTGAACTTAACAGCTTAAAACAGAAACAAGATAGACTTTTGGAAATTACATCTGACATTGTGGACGTAATCGATTCATTTTCTGAAGAGGAAAAAGAGTCACCAGCTCTCAATGAAGCAAAAGATGGTTTTGATTCAAAAGAATTAGCAAATGCTATAGATGATGCTTATTCAACAGACTCTGAAGAAATTAGCCTTTTGAATGAGTACCTTGTTCTTGAAGACAAAAAAGAAGCATTTATAAAGAAAAATACAAAAGTTTCATGGAATAAGATGAAAGCCAGTAAAGATGGGACTTACACAAAAAAAGTTGTTCAAAATTATATCAAAATATTAAAAGAATCAGTTAAATTTCAAGAAGATTCATTTGAGAGTAAACTTCTCTTAGTTGAAAAACTCCTTACCGAAGAAAAGACCTTAAAATCTCAAGTCAAGATGGAAGAAGCATCATTGCATGAGAAGACGAAAGTAACAATTGAGGGACTTACTGATAAGGAGGTTTATGAACTTCTTGAATCAAAGTGGATTATACCATTAGTGACTTCGCTTAATGAGCTTCCAATTGGCATTGTAAATGATTTAACAAATCGCATTCAAAATCTATCAGCTAAATATAAGATCACTTACTCTCAAATTATGGGTCAAATACATGAGACAGAAGATGCTCTATCGTCTCTGATTGATGAACTTACTGGTAACGAGTTTGATGTAAAAGGGCTTCAAGAATTTAAAACTCTTCTTCAGGGTGAAAAGAATGACTAAAAATAATGTGCCTGAAGTTCGCAATAAAGAGTTCGTTGATTCATGGGAATTTAAGCACCTTTCAGGCGAAGTTGATTTTTATAGTGGTCTAACTTACTCACCACTTAATGTCGTAAAAGAAGGCGGAACTCTAGTGCTGCGATCTTCAAATGTTCAAGAAGGCGAAATTTCTCTCAACGATAACGTCTTTGTTCGCTCTGATGTTGTTAATTCCTCTAACGTTGAAGTGGGAGATGTCATTGTGGTTGTGAGAAATGGGTCTCGAAACCTTATTGGGAAGCATGCTCAAATCAAAGAAGATATGAGAGATACTGTTATTGGTGCTTTTATGGCGGGCCTACGTCCACGACAATCTTCTTTTATTAATGCCCTGCTGGATACTCAACTTTTCTCTAAAGAAGTGGAAAAAAACTTAGGCGCTACTATCAACCAAATCACTTCAGGAATGTTTAAAGAAATGAAATTTATGTTCCCAGTTGAGGGGGAGCAAAAAAAGGTTGGAATATTTTTTAAAAACATTGATCGTTTAATTTCTCAACACTCAAAGAAATACGAAAAGATGTTAAATGTAAAAAAATCGATGCTTGAAAAAATGTTTCCTAAAGATGGAACGACTATACCTGAAATTCGTTTTAAGGGATTCTCCAAGGAATGGAAACTAAAATCTTTTAGTGAGATTTCCGAATCCTTTGGATATGGATTAAACGCTGCGGCTGTTAAGTATGATGGTGTTAATAAGTATATTAGGATTACAGATATTGACGATGTTACTCGCAAATTTTTGGATAAAGATATCACATCTCCCAAGACAGATATGAGTAAGGCAAATGATTATATCTTAAGATCGGGAGACTTATTATTCGCACGAACTGGTGCGAGCGTGGGAAAAACCTACCTTTACAGAAAAGAAGACGGATTAGTTTATTTTGCGGGATTCTTAATTCGAGCTAGGATCAAACCAGACTTTGATCCTGAGTTTGTATTTCAGAATACTTTAACAAATCGTTATTTAAATTATATACGAATAACATCACAGCGTTCTGGGCAGCCCGGAGTTAATGCACAAGAGTATTCTGAATTTTCGATTCTAACTCCTACACAAGACGAGCAAGAAAAAATCGGATGCTACTTTAAACACCTTGACGGTTTGATTTCTCTCCAAGCAGAAGAACTAGAAAAACTTAAAAACATTAAAAAGGCGATGCTTGAAAAGATGTTTGTATAACACTTTTCAAGAATATTTAAGAAGGAACTTAGATAAATGACATTCACAAATGAATTAGATTTTGAAAATGCTGTAATTCAGATTCTTATCCAAAATGGTTGGGAGGAAGACGTAATCAAGTACCCAACAGAAGAGGATCTTCTGAAAAACTGGGCGAGTATCCTTTTTGAAAATAATCGAGGAATTGACCGTCTTGATAAATACCCCCTAACTAATGGAGAAATGCAACAAATCTTAGAGCAGATCAATACACTGAGAACTCCATTAAAACTTAATGGATTCATTAACGGAAAAACTGTCTCAATAAAAAGAGATAATGAAGAAGACAAAGCTCATTTTGGTAAAGAAGTAAGTCTTAAAATTTATGACCGAAGCGAGATTGCTGGTGGTACAAGTCGTTACCAAATTGTTCAACAGCCAAAATTTAAAAGTAAATCACCTATTTTAAATGATCGTCGTGGTGATCTCATGCTTTTAATTAATGGTATGCCTGTCATCCATATTGAGCTGAAAAAAGGTGGTGTTCCTGTAAGTCAGGCATATAACCAAATTGAAAAATACTCTAATCAGGCTATTTTCACAGGGCTATTTTCACTTGTTCAAGTTTTTGTGGCAATGGAACCAAATGAGATGGTTTATTTTGCTAACCCCGGGCCTGATGGAAAGTTTAACAAAGATTTCTATTTTCATTGGGCCGACTTTAACAATGAACCAATCAATGACTGGAAAACAGCAACCTATGCTCTACTAAATATCCCAATGGCCCATCAGCTAATTGGTTTTTATACGGTTGCGGATGATACGGATGGTGTTCTCAAAGTAATGAGAAGTTATCAGTATAATGCGGCCAATGCCATCTCAGATAGAGTGTCTAAAGTTAATTGGAAAACGAAAGATCAATATGGTGGTTTTATTTGGCATACCACAGGTTCTGGAAAGACCATGACAAGCTTCAAATCAGCGCAACTTATTTCAAACTCAAAAGATGCTGATAAGGTTATTTTTCTTATGGATCGAATTGAGTTAGGCGTCCAATCACTTCGAGAATATCAAGGTTTCGCTGAAGAAGGCGAAGATGTACAGGCTACAGAGAATACAGGAGTCTTGATTTCTAAGTTAAAAAGTAATGACCACGCTAATACATTGATTGTTACTTCGATTCAAAAAATGAGTAATATCCAAAGTGAAGATGGTGGAAGGAACGCTAAGGATATTGAACTAATCAACCAAAAGAGAATTGTCTTTATCGTGGATGAGGCTCATCGCTCTACATTTGGGGATATGCTAAAAGATATTAAAAAAACATTTCCCTTAGCTATTTTCTTTGGTTTTACGGGGACTCCAATTCAAGACGAAAATAAAAAGAAACTCAGCACGACTTCAACTATTTTTGGAAATGAACTCCATCGCTATAGTATTGCTGATGGAATTAGAGATAAAAACGTACTTGGTTTTGACCCTTATAAAGTATTAAGCCATAGGGATATTGATGTAAGACGTGCAGTTGCGCTAGAAAAGGCAAAAGCTAAAACAGAGCAAGAAGCTATTGCAAACGATAAGAAAAGTAAGGTCTATTACCATTGGATGAGTAACGAAGTTTCGATGATAGAGGTCGAGAAAAACCTACCATCAACTCAATATGAACGAACTGAACACCAAGAGATGGTTGTTCAAGATATTTTAGATAATTGGGTGCGATTAAGTCGCGGTGGTAAATTTCATGCTATATTTGCAACAAGTAGTATCCCAGAAGCTATACAATACTATCGGTTAATTAAAACCAAGAACCCCGAGTTGAAGGTAACGGCGTTATTTGACCCTAACATAGATAACGGTGGTAATATTCAGCTGAAGGAAGATGGATTAGTCGAACTCATTACTGACTACAATGATCGCTATAAGATGAATTTTAATCTTGCCACATTTTCAAGATTCAAAAAGGATATTGCTTCAAGACTAGCTCATAAAAGGCCTTATGAACGGATTGAGAATGAGCATGAGAAGAAAATTGATTTATTGATTGTTGTTGATCAAATGCTTACAGGTTTTGATTCAAAATGGATTAATACTCTCTACATGGATAAAATTCTTCAATACGAAAATATTATTCAAGCCTTTTCACGCACCAACCGTTTGTTTGGGCCAGACAAACCATTTGGAACAATACGATATTACAGAAAACCTCATACGATGGAAGAAAAAATAGATAAAGCCGTTAAACTCTATTCAGGTGAAAAACCACTTGCTTTATTTGTTCAGCATCTTGACTCAAATCTTGAAAAAATGAATAGAATTTTCAATGATGTTGCGACTCTTTTTGCGAGTGCTGGATTTCCAAATTTTGATAAATTACCGACAAACTCTTCTGAGTGCGGTCAATTTGCTAAACTTTTTAAAGAGTTTAATGTCCATTTAGAAGCTGCGAAAATTCAAGGCTTTGATTGGCAACAGTCAAAGTATGAATTTGCTGAAAAATCAATTGAAGTTGTTATAGATGAAAATACATTTTTGACTCTTGTTCAACGTTACAAGGAATTAGCAGGAGGTTCTTCTGGTGGTTCTGTAGGTAGTGTCCCTTATGATATTGATGGTTATTTAACGACTATAGATACTGGTCTAATCGACAGTAAATATATGAACGATAGATTTGAGAAGTATCTAAAGTTACTTGAAAATAAGAACGTCTCAAAAGAACAACTAGAAGATGTTTTGAATGAGCTGCACAAATCTTTTGCATCCCTAACTCAAGATGAGCAAAAATATGCAAATATCTTTCTTCATGATGTTCAAAAAGGAGATGCCAAACTTGAATCAGGAAAAACATTTCGAGAATATGTTATTCAATATCAAACGGATGCCACTGATTTACAAATAAAAAAAATATGTCAAGTTTTAGGCTTAGATTTAAATAAACTTAAAACTCTTTTAACTTCTACGGTTACGGAGCAAAACCTTAATGAGTTTGGTCGCTTCGATGATCTGAAAAATACTGTAAATAAGGCAAAAGCAAAGGAATACTTTGAAAAAGTGTCTGGTGAAGAACTAGCCGCCTTTGAAGTAAATATTAAAGTTCAGGAACTTCTGAAAGAGTTTTTGTTAAAAGGTGGATTTGAAATTAAGGACATCTCAAAATAATGATTGAAGAAGTTAAAGCTTACTTAAAAATGAATCCTGAGTCGAAAGCAAAAGATATCGCTAAGGAACTCGGTTGTACAACAAAGGAAGTGAATCAGATTCTTCACTATACTCCGGATATATTTGTACAAGATAAGGCTACTTACAAATGGACTTTACTTCCCCAAGATGAATCAATTGTTACATTTTCAGGGTGCTGGGTTGATTGTGATTCATTTGAAACATCATTGCAAAATGCTGAGAGTGACGTTGATAAGACATCATCCGTCACTTTTATTTTACCGGATGGATGTAGTTTTTTATTAGATGCTTTGGCTCGATTCCTTGCTCTTTGTAATCAGTTAGCTTATTCCGGAAAAGGTGTTTCAATAGATTTTAGTAATAATGGAAGTCTGAAGCATTACTTGAATAGAGCTGGTTTTTTTGATCATCTTGATGAAAAGGTTAAAGTGCTCCCTGATAGACCAAAACAATCAACAGCTAAATCTCATAAAGATAATAGCAAAAATCTTGTAGAAATTGGAGAGGTTACTCCTCATGAAGATGAGGACGCAAAGGATCAGCTTGTAACTAGATTAACTAACAAATTCGTCAATTTAACTAGTAATGAATATAAAGCGGCAGTCTCTACAATCTTTGCTGAACTAACAGGCAACATTCAAGAACATAGCAGTACAGAGCTTAAAGGTTTTGCTGGATTACAAAAGTATTTGGGGAGTAGGCCACATATTCAAACTGTTATTTCTGATAGTGGTCTTGGTATTGCTTCAACTCTTCGTCCCTCTCTACAAAGCCATCACAAAGAGCTTTATAAGTTATACCGTGATGAAAATATTGATAACGATATTGCTCTGGTTACAAGAGTTATGTCTGACGGGTTAATTAGTAGATATGGAGCGGGCCGTGGTCTAGGATTTAAAAGTAGTAGAGAGCATGCCCTTAAATTTAAGGCGAAGTATTCAGTACGACAAGAACGATTTAGTCTAGAGTTCTTGTTTGAGAATGGTGATTTAAAACAAGTTATATCGAAAACGAATCTTGTAAAAATATGTGGTACACATATTTGTTTTGATTTCAATATTGACTAAAATTATGACTTCTGGTTAAATTAAACAGATGAAACAGAAAAAGATTATTATAAAACTACGTGATGTTGTTGGTAAAAGTATTGGCTTTGGTAATAATATCGGACGAGAAACCTATCAAAAATTACAATCAGTATTAGATGAGCACCCCGAAACCAAAATTTTTGGAATATCATTTGATGGCATGGAAATGATGGATGCCTCTTTTGCTAGAGAAAGTGTGATTTCGTTAGCAAAGGCAAAACGTGGAGAGGTTGGCTTTTATCTAAAAGATTTTGCTTCAAAAGACCTTCAAGACAATTGGGAATATGCAGCTAGAGCAAAAGAACAACCCCTTTTCGTATATGAGGGCAAGAGCTGGAGCTTATTAGGCCTTGATCTTAATGATGACATGAAGAAACTATTTGATTTCATTATAAAAAATGAATCTGTAACTACATCTATAATTGCGGATAAGTTCAAGTTTTCTGCTCCAAATGCTAGTATGAAGCTTAAAAAATTACTTGGACAAGGGCTACTGATAGGCTCCAAAGGTACTGCTGAGAGTGGTGGGCTTGAATATATTTTTTCAGCTATCAAATAATTCTCCTTAAACTGCTTGACTTAACCAGAATGGTGACCCATAATGAAGTTATATTAGCTGCATTATGGCAGCTTTTTTGTAACCCTCTGGTTAAACGGCTTAAGTTAATCAGATATTTTGGAGGATATAGCCATGGCAAATAAGAAACCTGTTCATACCGTCCCTAGTGGGAATGGTTGGTCAAACAAACAGGGCGGAAAGACAATTTCCCAACATCGCACTAAAGCAAATGCTGAGACAGAAGGCCGTCGCCAAGCTAAGCGAGACGAAACAGAGCACGTCATTCACAAGAGTAATGGCCAAATTGGTGAGAAAAATAGTTATGGTAATGATCCATGTCCGCCAAAGGATAAAAAATAATGATTGCTAAGCCAATTATTTGGGTTGGTGGTTTATTTTTAGCTGCACACTTATTAGAGGAGAAAGATAAAGTGAAAAAAGTATTTATTAGTTTTGATTTTGATAACGATTCATTCCTGAAAGAAGCTCTTGTTGGGCAAGCAAAAAACCCCGACACTCCCTTTGAAATTATAGATCAGTCGTTGAGGCAGGCCCTTACTGGTGATTGGAAAACCAAAATCAGACCAAGGATTCAAAAGTCAGATATTGTGGTTGTGATGTGTGGACAAAAAACTCATACAGCAACAGGAGTGTCCGCTGAGCTTGAGATCGCAAAAGAGTTAGGGAAACCATACTTTTTATTGAAAGGATATTCTGAAAAAACATGTACTGCACCCAAAGCTGCAAACACATCCGATAAGATGTACACATGGACTTGGGATAATCTTAAAAAATTAATTGGTGGAGCTAGATAGGTTATGAGACGAGCATTAATTGTCGGTATTGATCACTACGACGGATCACCATTAAGTGGTTGTATTAACGACGCAAATAAAGTTTTTGAGTTAGCGTCTTTAAATGAAGATGGAACACCAAATTTTGATTGTAAAAAAATGATCTCATCTGAAACGAATGTCACTCGTTCGAGTTTGAAGGAAGCCATCGAGAAATTATTTAAAGACGATGCCGATATGGCATTACTATATTTCTCAGGCCATGGAACATCTAATAATCTTGGCGGATATGTTGTTACTCAGGACGCTAAAAAATATGATGAAGGCGTTTCGATGTCTGATATTTTAAAATTTGCAAATGCCTCAAAAGCCAAAGAATGCATCATTATGCTGGATTGCTGCTTTAGTGGACATCTAGGGAACCTTCCGGAAATCGACAATAAGGCCTTTATTAAAGAAGGCGTATCCATTCTGACTGCCAGCCGATCTAATCAGGTTGCCATGGAGTCAGGTGGAAGTGGGTTGTTTACCTCATTAGTCTGTGATGCTCTTAGGGGTGGAGCCGCAGATTTACTGGGAATAGTTACCACTGCAAGTGTTTACTCTCATGTTGAACCCATATTTGGAGCTTGGGATCAGAGACCTTTATTCAAGACTCATATTTCCAAATCAACAATCCTTCGTCGCTGCAAACCTTTAATTGATCCTCAAGTTCTAAGGGAAATGACTTCAATATTCAAAACTCATGACTATAAAGTGCAGTTAGATAAAACATTTGAGCCTGAAGAAAGGCCCAAGGGGCACCCGAATGAAAAGATTTTCGCAAAACTTCAAGCCTATAGAGCACAAGGATTAGTCAATCCAGATGGTGAAGATCATTTGTACTGGGCAGCAATAAATAATAAAACATGTAGCTTAACCCCACTAGGTCAGTTTTATTGGCACTTGGTTAAAGCAAAAAGAATTTAGAGGTAGATATGATTTTTATTTCCCATAGACGAGCTGACGAAACAGAAGCAAAGAGAATGGCAACATTGCTACAATCAAAGAATGTAAATTATTATCTAGATGTTCTTGATCCCATGGCAAAGACATCTCTCGATATTACAAAGCACATAATGAACAATTTAAATAAGTGTACTCATGTGATTGTTATCTTTTCAAAAAATACAGAAGGATCAATGTGGGTTCCATTTGAACTAGGCGCAGCCTACAAAGCAGACAAAGGAATTGGAACTTACCTCGTTGAACTTGTTTCAACACCAGAGTATCTGAATACTTTTCCAAAAATGAAAACGAGTGCTGATATTGATAAATTTGTGGAGGAATATAAACAAGAGCAAGTTTTAACAAAATCTGCTCGTTATGATGATCGTACCGTGATTCTAAACGAAGCATCTGGATCAGGTCGTGCTGAGAGATTTATCACCCGACTGAAATCACGGCTAGGGCAATAGGTGCTGAATTAAAGACTGTCGTCCCAAAGAAAGAACTTGTTTACAAAATTTGGGTCGAATGTGGCAGGATTATAGAATCCGCCTAACCAAGTTAGTAATTCATCTTTTTCTTTTGAATTTTTACCAGAGATCACTTTTTTTAGATTTTCAAAACTATGAGGCCCACCACAATCTTCAGGTGGGCATGCATTTTCTCCGGCAATACACACAGGGTAATTCATCTTTGGATCGTCTTCTAGAGTATTGGTTATTTCGATTTCATGAAGCCAATCATCGCCAAAATCGTAGGTGTAAGTGAATTTCTTTGAAGAACCAAGAACGTCTCGAAGTTCAATGCCATTGGATGGTATGTAATCCATCTCTACGGCTGATTCCTCATCTGAGTAGAATTTCCTGTTAATTTCAAAAGCATATAAATGAGCATTATTCCAGCCCATTGTGATTTGAATGAGCATATGAAGCTCATCAAGATCAATGATCTCATGAGCAAGAAATTTTCTCCAAACAAGTGGCTTTGTATTCACTAGTGAGACTGTAAATTCATAAACTCCTGGTTTTTGCTTAGCGGTTGTTTTCTTTTTTGCCATAGTTATTTATAGCAAAAATAAATAACAGCGACAATCAGTAACAAAAATGAAAGTGAAAGTGAGTCACCTTCAAAATTTCGTATTATCGCTGGAGTCTCTGAGTAAAATTTTGAAGCGGTGGAAGTCCCTCATCAACTTTCATCAATGCTTCTTTTTTAAAACCCTCAACTGCTTTAGGTGCAAGGTAGCCACCTGATGCTAATAAAATAATAGCCGCTACTATTTCTGCTACTGCTTTCATTTTTTCTTCTCCTGTTCACGTTTATAGATTTCTTGGACTGTTGTTTTTGACCATTGGCCACCACGCTTAGAAGGAATGCCACTTTCTGTTAGGACTCCGGCAATTTCTCTAAATGAATGGCCCTTGGATTTTAATGATATGATTCTCTGAATAACTTTTTGTTCAGCTTGATGAGGTACTCGAACACCTGAAACCTCACGCTCACCGTAACGTGGGCTTGGTGATTTGATCGAATCTTTATTGATCTTCGCTTTACGAAGATAATCGCTGATTGCTGTCCGTGACCATCCTGTTAAATCTGAAATTTGATAGCTAGAAAGGTCAAAATCTAGATAGAGTTTCCGCAAAATTGCTTGATTTTCACTTGGATTTCCAATGAAATGTGTAATGAAAACAGATACATAGCTTACGGGCGTGAGTGGTTCGTCCAGCATCAGCCCCCGACCACCATCGAACTCTTGCTTTCGATGGTGGCCCCCTAAGTTTATGGTTAACATTTTTAAATCATTGAAAGAATTCTCAGGCAGTTAGCATCAAGGTTAGCGGCTTCATCACTCCCGACATGTCACGAAGTGACACTCGTTGGCTAGGTTTGGCTTTATTTTGGCTAAGTGATTTTTTTAGCAACAATCTCTTGGCCTACATAGTGTAGTCAACCATTTAACCATGTTTCATTGTCCAAAGAGCATCTTTACACTTTTAAAGGAGGCTGTTTTGGAAAAACCAAAAAGACGTAAAAGAAGAAGTGATTCTAAGGTTATTACTAAGGAAGCACAGGTATTAAGGTTTATGAGGAAGTCTAAAAACTTATCAATGAAAAATGCAGGAGTTCTCATTGATAAGTCAGACACTCTTATTTCTCATACTGAGCATGGGCGAATTGATCTTCATCACAAATTAGTAGAAAGGCTTGTAACCGCTTATGGCTACACTATGGAAGATTTTAATTTATTTATGGTCTCAGATGAGAATTTACTTGTGGATTATAAGGAGGACTTAATTAATTTCATTCACAAAATGGATGATGCACAAATAATGAAGGCCTTTAATCTTTTAAAAGCAATGATTAAGTAATTTAAAAACAAGGATAGTTAATAATGAAAAAGCAGAATGAAACAAACAAAAATAAGAACACTAACAGTTTCTCTTCTCTTAGGGTGAAAAAGGGGACTAAGGATAATGCCTTAAAGATTTTGGAAACAATTAACAAGAAGGACTTTGGCCGTAAAATATCCATTGAAGATCTTGTCACAAAGGCTCTTGAAAATGTGACAAAAGAAGATATTGAAATGTTGCAAAGGAAGTCTTTGCGAAATAAGGATCGTCAGGCAATTGTTCATCAATTTTATTGCAAGAAAGTGAAAAAAGTCACAGAAGATGAGTTTATTGGAATCACCATGTCATCTGACTATTTCGACTTCTTAGAGAAAAACAAGGCTGACCTCCAGAATTTGGGGATTTAAGCTATAAAATGTCACTTTAATGAGTAAAAATATTAAAAGAGGAAGTTCAAGGATGAACAAAAAGGCTAGAATGGCTTTTCCTCTTCTATTTCGCAGTTGATTTGGTCGATTAATGGAAATTTCATGATGGTTATAAATGAGTTTGTTCATGAAATTAAAGCGAGAGATCAGCAGCGATTTTGCTTTTATTAGTCACAATATCTGCAAGAGTATATTCCTTGAGAGTTTCAAAGAATTGTTGCTCGGCAAGTTTCAGTGCTCTTTTGAGTTTACATGAAGTATCGATAGTGCAGCTTTTTGAAATAGCAAAACATTCGACCAAGTGCAAATCTTTTTCTAATTCTTGCACGAGTTTGCCCACGTTAATATTTTCGGGAGTCATGGCGAGGGCGATGCCACCTCCTTTACCTTTGTAAGAATTGATAACTCCAATCGTAGCCAGGTTGTGCACAACTTTGACCAGGTGATTTTTTGAGATCTGATACTTGTTAGCAATTTCGGCTACTGTGCAGCGTTTGTCTCTTTTAACTGCAAGATAGATAAGAACTCGAAGACTGTAATCGGTAAAGCCAGCAAGTCGCATAAAAATTTCCTGTTTACTTCAATTGTATTTAAGCTTAGCATACATAATATGTATTTAAAATATATGTTAAGGGGCGTTTATGTCGACTTTATTTGAACAAATTGGTGGAAAAGATGCGGTTAATGCAGCCGTGGATGTGTTTTACAAGAAGGTATTGGCAGATGATCGGATCAATAAATTCTTTGAGGGAGTCGATATGAATGCACAGAGACGAAAGCAAATCTTGTTTCTGACTTATGCCTTTGGTGGCCCTAATAGTTACGACGGGAAAAATATGCGTGACGCACATGCCAAGCTTGTCGAGCAGGGATTGAACGATAGTCATTTTGATGCTGTTGTTGAAAATCTTGGTTCAACACTAAAGGAGCTAAGTGTTCCTGATAATCTCATAGGGGAAGCAGCGGCAATTGCTGAATCGACTCGAGCAGATGTTCTTGGGAAATAAATAATGAGGAAGAATGTAGAGCCGAATTTGTCTATTCTGAATGATTATTAAAGATTTTGGCCAATATCGTGAACCTTGTATTTCTTCAATTCTTTAACAAATTGTCGATTTGCTTTTTCAAAAATTGATTTAAGCTTACATCCTGGATTCAAATTACATGTGTTGGACTCACTATTAAAGCATTCTACCAAGTCAAAATCTTCAAATTTCATAACGATTTCAGCAATATTTTTATTTAGTGTTTGAGGCTTCAGAGAAATACCTCCTTTTGGTCCAGGAGAGTAAGCGGTTCATAAACTACACTCTTTCCAAAGATTTTCTCTCGATGATAATGGCACTAACAGTCAATATTTTCATGGAGGAAAATTATGAAACTCACCAACTCTCGTCAATGTAAATTTTAATTGAATAATCCCCAAAAATTACATTTGAAAATTCCCCACGCATAGCAGTGTACAATGTAAACACTAACAATTTTCATGGAGGAATAAATGTTAAGTGTAAAGGTTTGGGGAATGATCAGAAATCTAAAAAATAATGGATTGAATATATCAGAGATATCTAGAAATCTTAATTTTGACAGAAAGACTGTACGAAAATTACTAAATAGTGAAACACCTCCACAAGGATATAGTAGAAAAAAATCAGCCTCAAAATTAGATGACTATAAAACCTATATTGACGGTAGACTTCAAAAATATAATTTAACAGCTAAAAAACTATTCAAAGAAATCAAACAACAAGGATATTCCGGTGAATATGTAATTGTTAGTAAGTATGTAAAAACAATTAAGGACAAACATCGGGCAAAAGCAGTTCTCTTATTTGAAACTTTACCGGGAGAGCAGGCCCAAGTTGATTGGGGATACTTCGGAAAATTATATGATCAGGATTTAAAAAAAGATGTTCGATTATGTTGTTTCGTGATTGTACTAGGTTTTTCGAGAACAAAATTTATTCATTTTTTTGATGGCGACAATACTGAAAATTTTTTAATGGGCCATAATAAATCTTTTGAATATTTTGGTGGACATACAAAAGACATTCTTTACGATAATTTAAAATCAGTTGTGATTAGAAGAGCTTTTAGGGTCACAGATTCAGAGTTTAATAAAAGATTTATGGAGTTTGCTGGTTATTATGGTTTTAATCCAATTTTAGCACGCCCTTATAAACCTAATACCAAAGGAAAAGTTGAAAACACTGTTAAATATGTTCGAACTTCATTTTTTGATGGGGAAACATTTAAATCACTGAAGGACCTCAACAGTAAGGCCTTAGACTGGTTAAATGAAGTTAATAATCAGGTTCATTCAACAATAAAAGAAAAACCATTTGATAGATTAAAGCATGAAAACTTAATAACAGTTGAAAATAAATATTTTGATCTATCAAAAATATATTATCGAAAAGTTTTTATTGATTCTCATTTTAATTTATTTTCAAAAAAATATTCAGTTCCCTATCAATACGTAAACAAAGAAGTCGCAATAAAATTGAGTGAAGAAAATATAATTGTTTATTATCGAGAAAAAATTATTGCTGAACATACCATAAACGAATTAGGAACTATTTATATAACTAACCCGGAACATTTAGATGGACTTGCAGAAAAACGATATGGTTCTGGTTATCGCCCAAAAATTAAAGAAAGCAAAAAAACTAATAATGAGATTCATACTGTTTCTGGCGTCGATTTAAATATCAATGTTGAAGAAAGAGACTTAAATTTTTATCAAGGAGTATTACAATGAACTTTTCCTATGAAAGACTTAATCAAAATTTAGAGGCATTAAAGCTGACAAAAATTTCTGAAATTTTAGATAATTATCTAGAACGAGCAGTAAAAGAGCAAGCATCAATAACAGAAGCATTAGATTATCTAGTGAATGAAGAAAGATGTCACAAGGATGAAAAATCGCTTAAAATGAGAACAAATGTTGCGGGATTCCCTTATCGGAAAACATTTGAACAATTTGATTTTAATTATCAACCTTCTATTGATGTAAAAACCATAAATGAACTGAGGACAATGCGTTTTGTAGAAAATGGAGAGAACGTAATACTACTAGGGCCACCAGGTGTTGGAAAAACTCATTTATCAATAGCTCTCGGAATGGATGCCGTTAGAAACAAATATAGTTGTTACTATATGAATTGCCACGAATTGATCACAGCACTTAATAGATCACAGTTTGAAAATAATTTAGCAACGAAACTAAAAACATTAACCAAGTACAAAGTTCTAATTATCGATGAAGTAGGCTATCTACCATTTGATAAACAAGGGGCAAATCTGTTTTTTCAATTAATATCAAAACGATATGAAAAGCATTCAATAATATTAACCTCTAATAAAAGCTTTTCTGAATGGGGTAGTATTTTTGGAGACAATGTAATTGCATCTGCTGTTTTAGATAGACTTTTACATCACTGTACAGTTGTGAATGTTAAAGGTGAAAGCTATCGATTAAAGGACAGAAAAGATCAATTAAAAAGAAATTAATATATTTTTTACTTAGTAGTGGGGAATTTTCAAATGAAATAAATGGGGAATTTTCAATTAAAATTGACATCAATTCTGGAAAGGTCACATTGAACGGCAGGCTACTTCAGGCCTATCCCAATCCGCGTACTGTAAAATCCAGGGCCTCAATAAAAGCACCTTCAGTGCCCAAAAGTCGACTCTCTCAAAGGAAGGATTACTGGGGGCCGATGAAAAAAGGTTTGAACCCTTTCTTCCCATTACACCCAAAGATGATTGCATTTCTATTGAGCTGAGCTCGGGAGTGAAGCTTACCTTCGACAAGCTTCCCGAGGCCAAGTGGATCGCCAAGCTTCTGGGAGAACTAAGTGATACTCAAACTCAGTGATTTTGAAAAGATCTATCTCTACAGGCCATACACGGATTTTAGAAAGGGAATTATGGGACTGAGTGCCATCGTCCAAGATGTGATGGAACTCAATCCCTTTGAGCGCTACCTCTTCATTTTTTGTAATAGTAAAAGAAACGGACTAAAAGTTCTCTACTGGGATCATTGTGGTTTTGCCATGTGGTATAAAAAACTGGAAAAAGAGAAGTTTAAATGGCCCTCTCACCTAGAAGGTGAATCGATTGTAGTCGATATTGCCAAGGTTGAGCAGTTCCTTGAAGGGCTAAATCCCTGGCAGGCGCCTTTTTCTGCATTAAATTACCAAAAAGTTTAGTTATGGCCTTGGCCAATCGAGATTCGTTTGGTAGCCTTTCTATCAATGAAGATAGAAGAGTTACCGAACGACATTAATGAGCTCAAAAAGTTATTCATTAAAGAGATCGATTCCAAAGAGCGAGAAATCTCCCAATTAAAAGATACAATTCTTTTATTACAACGTAAGAAATTTGGCCCTTCCTCCGAGGCCTCGAAAGACCAGTTAATGTTATTCAATGAGCTGGAAGACGTTGTGGATACTGAGGAAGGTGACGAAGATGAGGAGATCACTTATAAGCGCAAGAAGAGAGGAAAGAGAAGTCCTCTTCCTCCAGAGCTACCCAGAGTAGAAGAAGTGATAGACCTTACCGACGAAGAAAAGGAAGGGATGAAGTGTATTGGCGAAGAGGCTACTGAGAAGTTAGAGATAACTCCCGCGAAGGTCTTTGTCAGAAGAATTGTTCGCAAGAAGTATGCGCCAATTGAAGGTGGTGACGAAACTATAAAGATTGCTCCAGTCCCAGCTGAGCTTCTTCCTAAGTCAATGGCATCGGCAAGCTTAATGGCCTATATCATTACTGCCAAGTACTGTGATGCTCTTCCCCTTTATCGGCAGGAGCATATTTTTAAGAGAATCAGTGCAGAGATTACCCGCCAAAGCATGGCGAGATGGTTAATCAAAGTGAGTGATCAACTTGTACCTCTCTATAATCTTCTTCAAGAAAAACTCCTTACAAATACCTATATCCAAATGGATGAAACGACGGTTCAGGTTCTTAAAGAAGATGGAAAGAAAGCGACCAGTAAAAGTTATATGTGGGTTCGCCATGCTCCGGGAGAGCAACCAATTCTTCTTTTTGATTATGCTCCAAGGAGAGCAGGAACGGTTCCATTGGAACTACTTGATGGATTTAAGGGTTATCTCCAAGTGGATGGTTACGACGGGTATAGTAGCGCCTGTGAGCAGTACAAATTAGATCGCTTAGGATGCTGGGATCACTGTCGTCGTAAGTTCTTTGAGGCGTCGAAGACCTCTAATGGAAAAGGGATTGGAAAGAAAGGAATCGATCGAATCAAGAAACTCTACAAAATTGAAGATAAGATCCGCCATCTGTCGCCTGAAGAAAAAAAGAACATTAGAAAAGAGAAGTCATTGCCCCTATTGGAAGAGTTTAAAAGTTGGATCGACGGACTTCGAGGGAAGATAACTCCAGAGTCTCGGGCAGGAAAAGCGATTACCTACGCTTGCAATGAGTGGAACTACCTGGTCCGTTATGTGGAAGATGGTAGACTCAATATAAGCAATGCTTGGGTTGAGAATGCTATTCGCCCTTTTTGTAAATTTTAATTGAATAATCCCCAAAAATTACATTTGAAAATTCCCCACGCATAGCAGTGTACAATGTAAACACTAACAATTTTCATGGAGGAATAAATGTTAAGTGTAAAGGTTTGGGGAATGATCAGAAATCTAAAAAATAATGGATTGAATATATCAGAGATATCTAGAAATCTTAATTTTGACAGAAAGACTGTACGAAAATTACTAAATAGTGAAACACCTCCACAAGGATATAGTAGAAAAAAATCAGCCTCAAAATTAGATGACTATAAAACCTATATTGACGGTAGACTTCAAAAATATAATTTAACAGCTAAAAAACTATTCAAAGAAATCAAACAACAAGGATATTCCGGTGAATATGTAATTGTTAGTAAGTATGTAAAAACAATTAAGGACAAACATCGGGCAAAAGCAGTTCTCTTATTTGAAACTTTACCGGGAGAGCAGGCCCAAGTTGATTGGGGATACTTCGGAAAATTATATGATCAGGATTTAAAAAAAGATGTTCGATTATGTTGTTTCGTGATTGTACTAGGTTTTTCGAGAACAAAATTTATTCATTTTTTTGATGGCGACAATACTGAAAATTTTTTAATGGGCCATAATAAATCTTTTGAATATTTTGGTGGACATACAAAAGACATTCTTTACGATAATTTAAAATCAGTTGTGATTAGAAGAGCTTTTAGGGTCACAGATTCAGAGTTTAATAAAAGATTTATGGAGTTTGCTGGTTATTATGGTTTTAATCCAATTTTAGCACGCCCTTATAAACCTAATACCAAAGGAAAAGTTGAAAACACTGTTAAATATGTTCGAACTTCATTTTTTGATGGGGAAACATTTAAATCACTGAAGGACCTCAACAGTAAGGCCTTAGACTGGTTAAATGAAGTTAATAATCAGGTTCATTCAACAATAAAAGAAAAACCATTTGATAGATTAAAGCATGAAAACTTAATAACAGTTGAAAATAAATATTTTGATCTATCAAAAATATATTATCGAAAAGTTTTTATTGATTCTCATTTTAATTTATTTTCAAAAAAATATTCAGTTCCCTATCAATACGTAAACAAAGAAGTCGCAATAAAATTGAGTGAAGAAAATATAATTGTTTATTATCGAGAAAAAATTATTGCTGAACATACCATAAACGAATTAGGAACTATTTATATAACTAACCCGGAACATTTAGATGGACTTGCAGAAAAACGATATGGTTCTGGTTATCGCCCAAAAATTAAAGAAAGCAAAAAAACTAATAATGAGATTCATACTGTTTCTGGCGTCGATTTAAATATCAATGTTGAAGAAAGAGACTTAAATTTTTATCAAGGAGTATTACAATGAACTTTTCCTATGAAAGACTTAATCAAAATTTAGAGGCATTAAAGCTGACAAAAATTTCTGAAATTTTAGATAATTATCTAGAACGAGCAGTAAAAGAGCAAGCATCAATAACAGAAGCATTAGATTATCTAGTGAATGAAGAAAGATGTCACAAGGATGAAAAATCGCTTAAAATGAGAACAAATGTTGCGGGATTCCCTTATCGGAAAACATTTGAACAATTTGATTTTAATTATCAACCTTCTATTGATGTAAAAACCATAAATGAACTGAGGACAATGCGTTTTGTAGAAAATGGAGAGAACGTAATACTACTAGGGCCACCAGGTGTTGGAAAAACTCATTTATCAATAGCTCTCGGAATGGATGCCGTTAGAAACAAATATAGTTGTTACTATATGAATTGCCACGAATTGATCACAGCACTTAATAGATCACAGTTTGAAAATAATTTAGCAACGAAACTAAAAACATTAACCAAGTACAAAGTTCTAATTATCGATGAAGTAGGCTATCTACCATTTGATAAACAAGGGGCAAATCTGTTTTTTCAATTAATATCAAAACGATATGAAAAGCATTCAATAATATTAACCTCTAATAAAAGCTTTTCTGAATGGGGTAGTATTTTTGGAGACAATGTAATTGCATCTGCTGTTTTAGATAGACTTTTACATCACTGTACAGTTGTGAATGTTAAAGGTGAAAGCTATCGATTAAAGGACAGAAAAGATCAATTAAAAAGAAATTAATATATTTTTTACTTAGTAGTGGGGAATTTTCAAATGAAATAAATGGGGAATTTTCAATTAAAATTGACATTTTGCATAGGCCGGAAAAATTGGCTTTTTAGCGCTAGTGTAAACGGAGCGAAGGCCAGTGCGATGTACTACTCTTTAATCGAAACGGCCAAGATGAATGGCCTGGATCCATTTGACTATCTCAACCGAATGTTAGATAAGCTTCCCCACGCAAAGACCGTTGATGATTTTGAACGGCTTTTGCCACTGAAAGGCCAGTTCTTGGCCGATTAAAAATTGATTAATCAAGAGAAAAATTGCGATATCTGAGACGGGCATTTACCGCTTACCCAGGAGAAGATGTTATAAGTCCTAGTTCAGACAACCTGTTTACAACGACACTTAAGTGATTTTTATTAACTTCAAAATATTCGGCAATTTCTTTAATTGTAGCCTTTTCTCTGCTTTGTAAAAATATTAATATTCTAAGTGCGTAATCTGTTTTTAGGGTTAACTTCATTCTGTTTCCTATAATATAGCCTCAATCGAACTCGCTTAGCATTCTAGCTATTTATATATTATGAATGAGTTTTTAGTTTTTTGATACTAGAAAGTAAGTAGAGAGCAATTGCATCTCCATATTACTGTATTATATTTATCTGTTACCTGATATGATATATATCAAATATATTAATAGGTGATAAGGATTCAAATGAAAAATGGCAACAGCGAAAAACAGGATAATTATTTTATAGCTGAAAAGGGTGATTTTTGTGTTTTTTCATTAATGGGAGAGTTAGCTGGAAAAAAAGAAGGTTCTCTTGAAAAATGCTTTGAAGAACTTGAGTCAATTTTTTATAATATATTTTAGAGAAGTTACTTCAGTAAAAACATCATCCCATAGAATATTTGCCCTTATGCAAAAGATGATTAGGGATAAGATGGGCTTTATTCGTATATGTGGTTTGCATCCAAATATAAAAAAAGAGTTCCTAGATTCGGGTATTGTTAAGGACGAAGAGATTTGCGATAACATTCGCACCGCAACCGCAATATTCGAGCTAGTTAAGTTTCGAAAAACCTAGTAGTACTTGAATTTAGCAAAATCATGGTTGTTTTTTAATCTTTCTCGAAGCGAAAGCCAGTATATGTCCATCAGGATCAGCACTATAAGCAGCAGTATCTCCCCAATCTCTTTGCATTAATGGGCTCAATTCTTTAGCCCCTGTTTTTATGGCCTTTTGGTGATAATCACCTGGATTATCCACTATCAAATATAACTCCGATCTAGGCATTCCATTGGCCAATGACGGATAACTAATAACATCTCCCAGTAACTTTTTAATTCCATGTTCGGGCATAAGCCCTAAAATACATCCATCATTTAAAGTAAACTCAGTCATTCCAGGTACATTTAGAGTGGGTTCAGTACTAAATACACTTTTATAAAAATTTGAACTTCTTTCTTGATCTTTAACATAAAAAATGAAGTGGGCTTTTTGCACGATCTTAACTCGACAGAGTTGATTCTTTTATTTTATTAATTTCTTGCTTCTTCAAATCTTCGTATTTTTCATCTAGATACTTCAAGGCTTCTTTTACTAAATCAACAGGCGAATTAGACACATGCTCTCCTTCAATCATTGCATGACAAACTGTTTTCACTTCACCTAAAAACCTATCCACTGTTTCTTTGTAATACTTTGTTTTATCCATAAAATTCTCCTTATTAACATCCGGGCAAATAGTGAAGCCCTTTATTAAGCATAACCATTTCTTGGATGTCGTCGACGACTTGAATTATATCATCAATTAATTTTTTAGCTCTTAAAACATCTTCCTCATTTTGAAGAAGGTTATTTAAATATTTTTTCCCCATCTCATGATGATGGAGCTCATCTGCTTGAATGTTTTCATAAGTTTGAAGAACTTCACTAAAATTATATTTCTTACAAAATGTTAAAAATAGTTCATTCCTTTTTGTCGCTAATAATTCTCTTGCAAATGGACCGGTAACGATTCTTGAAAATGTGTCATTAATCTGATCTAAATGATTGAATAGGGGCGAATAGTTGCCATCAAATGAAAAATCTTCAGCTGTTAATTCTTCTATTAAAAGTAAATGCTTCGCTTCATCTGAAGCAAGCCTCATCAGGGAACATGCAAACTTAAAATCCTTTTCATCAAGGGCCCATTTCGAACTTATCAGAGCTGTTTCCCACTCATTCTTTTTTGCTGCAAACAAAAGTTTTTTGAGCATTAAACTTGGATTTTCGATAGTAGAGGCACTTGCATTTGATTGGAGCTTTGATAGCGTTCCATCAATTTTTTCTTGTAAAAAACTATCAACCTCATTTAAGTAAATTGAACTCATGATCCTACTCTTCGGTTCCATTTCTCAAGTGATAACTATAGAAATATTAAAAGCATAAGTCACTTAATACATTGATCAATATCATTATTAATCTCATAGAACTAGTATTTAATATATTTTAAATATATGATTATTGCGTATTTAAACCTGTGCGTCAATGAAATTTGAAGGAGTCGCTGTGAGATCAATATTTATTTTTGTTTTAATTATTTTATCATTTTCTACTTATGCAATGGAAGTATCCAAAATAGATTTAGGGTTAGAGGCCAGAGTCCGAGCAGAGAGTAGAAATAACAAAGATTTTATGGATAATTCAGGTGATAGACTCTCATATACGGCCTCTCGCTTTAGGCTTCAGGCAAAAGCAACACTGGACGAAACTGGAAACTATCTTTTCTTTCAACCTCAATTTACCAAAACGTGGGGACAAGAAGAGGTCACAGCGAATGACGGAGCGGCCACAACATCTTCGCAGTCAAGCGGAGCGCTGAATGATACTGGCCTAGACACTCACCAAGCTTATATTTACTGGAAACCAATTGAATCTCTTAGCGCAATTATTGGTCGTCAAGAGTTTAATTATGGAGATCAACTTTTAGTTGGCGCCGTAGGATGGCATAATATCGGTAGAAGTTTTGACGCTTTAAAAATTGTATTTCAAATTACGGATGGTCACAAATTGGATATTTTTAGATCAAAGTTAGTTGATGAAAATATATCATCCTCATCCAATGGTGATTTTGATTTCAGTGGAATCTACTATTCAGGGTCATTTGGAGAAAAATTGAAGGCCCTAGATGTTTATATATTTGATAAAGCTGATCATCGTTCAAATACTGATTCTGATATCTACACTTTTGGTTTGAGAGCAAAGTCGAAAATCAAAAGCTTCGACTATAGGTTCGAGGGAAACACCCAGACTGGAAGAAAAATTAGCGGAGTAAAGAAAGATGGAAATCAGTTTGATATCGAACTCGGATATAATCTTGAAAAGCTAAATATTCGGTTAGGAGCGGAATATTTCAGTGCAAGTAAAGATTTTGATCAGTTATTTCCCACTGCGCACAAATGGCTTGGGCTTGCTGACTTCTATCAAAGAAGAAATATTAAGGGTTATGTTATTCATTTAGGAGGTTCACTTAAGAAATTGAGCTACAGGGCGTCTTATCATATGTTTAAAAGAAATAATACAGATGGTCCGGCTTACAATTTTGGTGGTACTTCTTTAGGAACAGTTGGAACAAGTGACGACTTAGGTAACGAAATAGACCTTACACTTGGCTATAATTGGAGTAAATCAATAAAACTTGCCGCTGGTTATGCGCTGGTTAAGCCTGGTTCCTATCAAAAAGATCAAAATGCTTCTAGCACAGACACTGGTCACTGGAGCTTTTTACAAATGCTCGCAAAATATTAAATGATATTTATGATTAGCCTGCTTGATACAATCAATATTAAGCAGGCTGAGGCTATTTTGACTTTTTGATGTGATAAAATCGAAGTAGAAATTCTAGAACCTATCTGCCCTCCGAGAAAGACAGCTACAATCAAGAGAAGATATTTTGAATTGTAAGAAATCAATTGAAAGTTATTCTTACCCAGCTGTCCCATCAGACCAAATATAGAGTTAACTAAGATGAATAGAGACGCGGTTGCAGCTATATTTTTTGGTCTTTGCCATCCTAAAAGATTTAGCAGTGGCGACAAAAATATTCCGCCCCCTATCCCAGCTACACCTGAGAAAAAACCAATTATACCCCCTAAAATAAAAAAACCTTTTTTTGTTCCAGGTCTTGGATCTTTGCCAGACAGGTTCTTTTCAGTTGAAATCATCAGTATTCCTGCTACAAAAAGAAGAACTCCGAGAATACCTTGGTATGTTATCTTATCAATGGGAATTGAGCCGCCTAAAAGTGCCGCAGGCACCGAAGTAATTAAAAGAGGTGTCAGAAGCGATGAAGACAATAATCCTTTTTTGTTAAAATTATAAGCACCTCCAGATACAACTACTATATTACAAACAAGGGCCATTTGTGGAATTAAAAGGTAGTCAATTCCTGCTATCGAAAGAATTGCGATATATGATGATCCTCCACCAAACCCCACCATGGAATATATGATGGCAACAAGAAAAAAAAGAAGTCCTAAGATCTCAATTGACATTGTCCCCCCCATAGAGAGAAAAGATGTTGTAATAGCCCATTTTTCTTAGTTTTTTTACAGTATTAAAGCTTCTAATTCCTCTTTGACAGATGAACAAGTAGTCCTTTGAACGATCTAGAGTCAAAGGGTTTATTTCAGGCGTTTTTCTTAGGTCAATAACGTTTGAAAAATCGTTTTTATTTGTGACTTCAAAATCTTCAAGATCAAGAGAATCAACTGCCGTTTTAATATTTGCCTGCACACCACAAAGGGGACAATTAATTTGCTTGGACCATCTAATTTTTCTCATCATCATTGTCTTAAGGTCTATCGTTAGAGAAACTCCTTGTGGAAGTTGGTCAAAATTCAAAATCATTTTTATGACTTCATTACATTGTAGCGTCCCAAAAACACCGGCCACTATTCCTAATACTCCAGCCTCTTCACAATTACCGACACAATTTTTTCCTGGAACTTGTGGCCAAAGACAACGTAGGCAGGGTCTTTTACTTTCAACAGAGTAATCAAAAACCTGTAACTGTCCTTCAAATTGATAAATACTTGCTTGAATCAATTTTTTTTTGGTTAGAAATGATAAATCATTTATTAAAAACTTTGTTTCAAAATTATCACTACAATCAACAATGAAATCATATTTTTCAATTAATTGGGAGCCATTTACTGGTCCAAAGCGTTCACAATGAGGAATTATATTGCACTCACTATTGAGTTTTAGGAGATTTCGCCTTGCTGCGATTGGTTTTAAATCTCCAACCTGAGATTCATGAAAAAGAATTTGCCTATGAAGATTACTTTCACTTACTTGGTCATTATCACAAATTCCTATAGTACCTACTCCTGCAGCGGCCAGATATTGGAGAAGAGAGCCACCTAGGCCTCCTGCTCCAACAACCAATACCTTTGCATTACTTAATTTTTCCTGACCTTCTTTTCCAACTTCCTTGAGAATTAATTGTCGTTCATATCGCATGATGCCCACCCCCACACTGATGGCATGCCACCCAGATAGGATCTTCGTTTACATAATGCTCTCTTTTCCAAATTGGGACGCAGCTTTTCACTTTATCTATAATATATTGATTAGCTTCGTAGGCCGCTTTTCGATGTTTAGATGTTACGATAATCCAAACTGCAATATCACCTATTTGAAGATGTCCTTCTGCATGGATACAATAGACATCCAGAACATCAAATATTTTAGCCGCATCATTTAGAATGTTATTCCCCTCTTTAATCGCCATAGGTTTATAGCACTGGTACTCTAAGGAGCTAACACGTTTGCCATCATTGTGGTTTCGTACTTTACCCTCAAAGGTTACAACGGCACCTGCTTCAGGGTTATCAAAGCGTGAGATCAAATCACCTGGAAAAATTTTTTTATTACTAATATGAAACATTTTAACCTCCTGCCACGGGGGGGATAAATACAATTGTGTCCCCGTCTTGAAGGATTGAGCTGAAATGTGAGTATTCTTCATTAATTGCTACTTTTAATTCCTTTTCTCCTAGTGAGAAATGATATTTACTTTTTAGTTCTTTCAGTAACTCTTTAGGAGTATTGGCCGACGTTTCAAGTAGTTCATGACTCTTTCCGGCTTGTTCTCTCATTGCTGCAAAATATTCTATTTTTAAGTTCATGAAATCCTCCCTATGATTTGATTGTAATCTTCAGGTGTATTGGCATTTACGACTGTATTTCGATTAATTGGCATTATTGTCTCAATTGGGCTGTTCATAAGCATTTTCCTTGGACACATAAATCTTAAGGAATAAAATTGAAGTAATCGAGAAAAGGCTTTTGGCTCGTAAAGTGTGCACAAAGGTTCTGCCCAGCCCTTCTCTGGGTTGGTAAAGCAAGAGGCAAATTTAAAAGGATTTCTATGTCGGAATAATTTATTTAAATTTTCCAAATCCAAATAGGGAAGATCACAGGCCATCACCAACCATGCTCCAGATTTTTTCTCCATCGCTGATAATATTCCGTTCATAGGGCCCGCTACCGGAAAAGAATCGTGAATCTGTGGCAGATCTTTTAAGTGTGAAAGGTTTTGTTGTTCAGCTCGACAAGATACAAACGCTTCATCACATATTTGTGAGAGCATATCAAAACAATGATGAACTTGAGGTTTCCCATTATAATTCAAAGCCCCTTTATCATTACCCATTCTTTTGCTGTGACCCCCTGCTAAAACCAGACCATAAACAGGAACTTTATCAATTTCTTTTTTTAAATAATCCTGGATAAATTGCGAAATTTGGTCAATTTTATCTCTTTGGAAATATGGCAGTTTGAAATCGAAGGGAAGCTCATCCTCTACACCTATAAAACCTAGAACATTTTCGAGTTTTCCTTGCTTATAGTCTTCAAGAATGTTTTGTTTACAATCTCCCTCTCCTAGAACTACTAATTTAGGTATTGTTGTTGATTTATGGCCCTCAACAAGTACAAAATCTAAATTGAGGTTGTTTATCTTAGCATCAAAAAGGTTACTTCTTCCTCGGCCTAGACGTGCCCACTTATCGTCATTGTGAATAAAAATATTCATGGCACCGGAAATCATGGCCTTCCAAGTGTCCTTACCCTCCTTGTCCATTTCAAAAGAATGAGCATCATGCTTTATAAATCCGACTGAATAGTCTGAAGAAAATTTCTTTAATAACCTTTCTATTAAATAGGTTTTTCCACTACCAGAGTACCCACAAATGGCGAATTCATAAGCGTGGAACATCTTATTTTTCAATGTAGACTCCTTCCTTTATCGTTCTTTTTCCACCTGTCTTTTCTATTAATTTAGTATCTCCGATAGTAATTTCATGAGATATGGCCTTGCACATATCGTAAATAACAAGGGCACTTACGGTAGAGCCTGTCAAAGCTTCCATCTCAACTCCTGTTTTTCCATAGCATTTAACTTCGCAATCAATAATCAACTTTTTATCTAATGGAGTAATAGATATTTTTACTGAATCAAGTATTAGAGGATGGCAAAAAGGGATTAAATCATGGGTCTTCTTGACTGCCATCGTCCCAGCGATAATTGCAGTATGAAGAATTGGCCCCTTTTTAGTGACAAAATCCTCTCCGTCAAAGTGCTCCCAAACTGTATCAGGTAAAGTCAAAGTCGTTTGTGCCTTTGCCAAGCGATGGCCTACAATTTTATCTGAGACATCTACCATTGTAGGATTATTATTTTTATCTATATGGTTCAGTCCCTGCATATTATCCTCCGACTTGGTACATGGGTTGTACAAGTTCTTCGACTCTATCAATTGGTTTTAAACTCATAACTTTTTCAAGGAGCGGTCGATACTCTTCAGTTTTTAAATTCCGCAAACTCGGTCCATCATTTATCATTAAGCAGGGGCGTAATTTTCCCTCGGGACCTAATCTTAAGCGGGAGCATCCACCACAAAAGGGCCGGGATTCTGAGGCAATAAATCCAATTTTTCCACCGTTTTGTGTAACAAAATTAAAAGAGGTAGAATCTACCGGCATTGTATATTCTTTAAGCTCCCAGTTGCTCATTATTCGTTTGATGATCTCGTCAGCGCTTATAAACAATTGTTCAAAGTTTTCGCGGACCACTCCTATCTTCATTAATTCGAGAAAACGAATTTCAATATCATTTTGTTCTGCAAACTCAATCAAATTAAAAACTTCATGATCATTAATCCCTCTCATCAGAACAGTATTAAGCTTGACGTTAAAGTCCAATTCTTTTGCCATTAAAATTGACTCTAGAACAGCTTCTAAAGAGTTTGTCTTATTGATAAAAGAAAAATTTTTCTTATCAAGCGAATCCAAACTAATATTTAAATGCAAACACTTAGTATTTTTTAATTCTTTAAGGTGCTTTTTCAATTTAATAGCATTTGTCGTTAGACCTAATTTTTTTAACGGGAGTTTTGATAATCCTCTCACAATATCTAAAAAATCAGCTCGAAGTAGAGGCTCGCCACCTGTAAGTCGGATTTCATCAATCCCTAAATTAACTAAATTAGTGCAAATATCCAGAAGCTCTGTAGCTTGAGGACAATTTGATTGAGGCATGAATTCTATTTTTTCAGGCATACAATAGAGGCATCTCATATTACAAGCATCTAATAAAGAAACCCTAAGTTTGTGTATATGTCTTCCATGACTATCTATAAGCAAGTTTTCCCCCAAGGATAAAAAGTAAATATTGACCCCACCTTATATGTTTCTAGCTCAGGAGCCAATTCAAGAAATCCATCGGACTTCGTTAATGAAAGGTAATCTCCTGAGCCATTCCCCAAAATGGGCGTCGCCCAATATACACCTTCATCACGGTCAATTTTTACAGCTTGAAAAAGCGTCATCGCTTTTTTAAAAACTACTTCTTCCCTCAAGTGTACATTTATCAAATTTTCTTTAATAAGATTTGGAATAACATAACGACGTAAATTCATAAGGCAAGAAACTGGGTTGCCTGGCAATCCGAAAACTATTTGTTTTCTTGGTCCGGTCCCAAACCATAAGGGCTTGCCTGGTTTTTGCGCTACTTTATGAAAAATTTTACTAACTTTCAGATCGCTCAAAACCTGTGGTACGTAGTCAAATTTTCCTTTGGATACGCCACCCGTTAATAAAATCAAATCGTGATTTTTTAAAATATCTTGTAAGCTATGAAATAAGGTTTGTTCGTTATCTGGTATATGCCGTATATTTATTTTGTCGTAACCAAAATTTTCTAGTTCGCTTTTTAATGCGTATGAGTTGCTCATATAAATTTGATGACGATCTGGAATCTCATTAAGCTTAACAAGCTCGCTCCCAGTGCTAATGATTGCTATTCGAGGGCTCCAAAAAACTTTTACTTTTGAAATACCTTCAGAGGCCAATACTGCAATGACAGGTGAAGATATTTTCTGACCTTTTTCAAGTATACTTTCACCTGCCTTGAGATCACTACCTTGTTTGTGAATATTTTTAAAAGACTGTATGGCCTGATTCTCAAGCTCTATATGTGCAATATTGTCTTCAATGTTTAGTTGCTCATAAGGGACAACCATATCGGCATTTTCAGGCAGGATAGCCCCAGTCATGGCCTCAAGACAGCCAAAATTTTTGTCTTTTAATATTTTTTGAGATTCACCAGCTGCTTGAATGCCTTCTATTTGAAATGAAAATTTTGGATTGAATTTTTTTGCAAGGTCTGAGCAGATTGCGATTCCATCCATTGCAACTCTATCAAAAGGCGGCAAGTCTCTCTTAGAGTAAAGATCTTCTGCTAAAGTTCTTCCTCTTGCCTTCTCTAACGAAACAAATTCAGTTTTGGTATTATCAAAGTATTGACGAACGAGATCATTCGCCTCTGTGGTGGTAATCATTGTTACACTTCCTTTCCAATTCGGGAAACCAGGTCGTTTCCAACCTGACCGCGTCCTGATTTCATAGTTTTAAACCTTAGATAATCAGGATTTAGAAGTTCTAAAGAGTCATAATAAAACTCTATGCTTGTTGTTACAATACTAAATAATTGTAAACAATGATCTTTAAGTATCTTTAGAGATGATTTTTGTCAGAAATTAAATGGTGCTAATTGGCCAAGAATCCCTGCTCTACTAGAGTCCACTCTTTTGCGGTAAGCATATTTTGCGCTTGGCCAAATATAATATTATCTTCTCGAAATATATGCAAATCTAGCAGCTCCAACAATTCTTCTGCGTTCTTATATATCTGGTTAACCAATACAGCATGTGAGCTTTCATGTGAAATCTTGCTTGAAAGCAACAGAAGGTTTGAAAGAACTGCTACTAAACTTGTTGCCTGAAGATGATCATCTTCTAAGACTTTTATGCCTGTAAATGGATTGGGTCCTGGGCTGTGCTCATTATTATCCAATAGCTTCTTGTTAAGAATAGGAAAGAGAACTCTCTCTTCTCTTTTATTGTGTTCAACAAAATCATCGGCCATGTAATCTAAAAATTTACTCATGATTTCAAATGAGCTTTTAGATAGACTTCTGGATTCTTTAATTTCTTCAACACAAGATTTGATCTTATGTAACTCACTAATGAACTCATCATGGTCATCAATTAATTGTTGCAAAAAGGGATGTAGTTCTTCATATGCAACTTTACAGTCTGATGGAGGCTCTCGACCCTCAGGTGGGGACATCGGGCTCAACTCCTGGCCCATATCTGCTGCTGATACGGTTACTTGTCTTTTAATTGGATCACTCTTTATATTCATAATGTGTAGTTATAGCAGATGACATCTCATGACGCAAAATGATTTGTTGAGATTAAAATGTTGGACTATCCTTTTCAAAAATTTAACGTAGAGGTTACTATGAACGACGTGTCAGACATGGATTTGGAAAAATTGCTAACGGTGGTGAGTCACTTTTGCTTTGATGCATTGGAAGAACTTATTCCATTTGAGAAGTTGACCGATTCAGAACGAGATAGAGTTATGAAATCCTGTTTGAAATCTTTGGAAGTAGCAACCATTGTTCATAGAAAAATCTTAAAAAACCCTGATTTAAATCATGAAAAACTTGATCTTATTGTTGGAGCTTTGAACGAAAAGGATTATGAACTTGCAAGTTTCCACTTAAACAAAAAATAAAATCTTATTGAATTTTAAACGTTCGCAGATTTTTTTTACTGAATTAATCTAACAAAATGATTTTAATCATTTTTTTTGTTGGCTATTCGTCATTCTTATTCTAATATTTTAAATATATTAATTAGTAAAGGTAATAGTTTTAGCTAAGGTGTTCCTATGATGCACAGACCTGTGGTCGTAATTTTATTCATGTTGATATTTATCACAACTTCTCATTCATTTGAACCAGCTACATATTTTCAAACCAAATGTCTCAGTTGTCATACTGTTGGGCAAGGAGATGATGTCGGTCCTGACCTAAAAGGAGTCACGAAAAGAAGAGATAAGCAGTGGTTGATCCATTTTATACAGGATTCGCAAACTCTTATTGAAAACGGTGATCCAATCGCCAATAAGCTTTTTATTAAATACAAAAAGAAAAAAATGCCAGAGCATGAGCTAACTAGTGAAGAAGCCGCCCAGCTTTTAACTTACATAGAAAGTGGAAAAGTAAAAGCTGATGTAAAAAAAATAAGATCAGCACTGGATGCGAATCCATTTGAGTTAGAAAATGGGAAAAAGCTTTTTATGGGTCAGGTTAAGTTGGCCAAGGGGGGGCCATCTTGTATCACCTGCCACTCAGCAGGAGATGCTGGAGTCTTGGGAGGTGGGACTCTTGGGCCAGATTTAACCAATGTGTACACAAGCTACAACGATAAAGGCCTTGAAAAAGTTATTCGAAATATTAATTTTCCTACAATGGTAAATCTTTATAAAAATAAAGAACTTACAGAAGATGAAGTCTTTCAAATCAAATCTTTTCTTTGGCAGACTGATCGCAAAGAAAAGGTTGATCATGGCCATAGGAAAAAGTTTCTTTTTATTGGAATATTGGGATTTTTATTGGTGCTAGGATTTTTTGATCTGCTTTTTAAGAGCAGAAGTAAGCAACAGCATAGAAGGGACTAAGTCTGAGGAGATAAATAATGAGTTGGATTGACGATATTATTTCACCAAAAACGAGATTGTGGGAAGAGTTTTACCGCAATCGCTTCCAACACGATAAAGTTGTACGTTCCACTCACGGAGTAAATTGTACAGGGAGCTGTTCTTGGAATGTATGTGTAAAGGACGGTATTGTTACCTGGGAACTCCAAGCTGTTGACTATCCTTTAATTAATAATGAGGTTCCTCCTTATGAACCAAGAGGTTGTCAGCGAGGAATATCTTTTAGTTGGTACTTATACAGCCCTATTAGAATTAAATACCCCTATGTCCGTGGTGCTTTAATGGACATCTGGCGAGATGCAAAAAGAAAATTTAATGACCCCGTCGAAGCCTGGCAATCAATTCAAAGCGATAAAAATTTAAGAAAGAGATATCAAAAGGCCAGAGGAAAGGGTGGATTTAGACGAGCTAGTTGGGATGAGATGCTTGAAATTATTTCAGCTTCAAATATTTCAACTGTAAAGAAATACGGTCCCGATAGAATTACTGGTTTCTCTCCAATTCCCGCAATGTCGCAAATTAGCTACGCAGCTGGAGCAAGGTTTCTTCAATTAATGGGTGGAGTAAATCTTTCTTTTTATGATTGGTACTGTGATCTTCCCCCCGCATCTCCTGAAACATGGGGAGAGCAAACGGATGTGGCGGAATCAGCTGATTGGTACAATTCAAAAATGGTTGCCATCATGGGGGCAAACCTAAATATGACAAGAACTCCAGATTGCCACTTCATTCCAGAGGCGAGAACTAACGGCTCTAAGGTTGTCGTTTTCTCTCCCGATTTTTCTCAAGTAGCAAAATTTGGAGACGAATGGGTTCCCCTTCATGCTGGTTCAGACTGTGCTTTTTGGATGGCCGTAAACCATGTTTTGTTAAAAGAATTTCATTCTGAGAAAAAGGTTCCTTACTTTTTAGACTATCAAAAAAAATACACAGATAATCCATTTTTAATTGAGTTGGTAAAATCTGAAAATGGGTACAGACCCGGTAAATTCTTTCGAGGAAATCGTCTAAGTGAATTTGCTTCCGAGGAGCACGGTGATTGGAAGTTTTTAGTAATTGATGAAAAAAGCGGTAAGCTTAAAATGCCAAAGGGAACAATCGGGCATAGGCATCAAGAAAAACTAGGGCAATGGAATCTTGAATGGAAAGACTCAAGGGATGATAGTGAATTTGAGCCTAAACTTTCGCTAATAGACAATAAAGATGAAGTACTGGAAGTTGAGTTTCTTGAGTTTGGTCTAGATAAGAAATTTAATAGAGGCGTTCCTGTCAAAAGGTTGAATACAGTTGATGGAGAAGCATTCGTAACTACTGTATATGACTTGATGATGGCCCAATACGGAGTGAGCAGAGGATTGGATGGTGATTTTGCCGTATCCTATGATGAAGAATCCATGTCCTATACACCTGCTTGGCAAGAACGCTTTACAGGAATTGGACGAGAGACTGTTATTAAGTTTGCGCGGGATTGGGGTAATACAGCAAGAGATACCAACGGCAAGTGTTCGGTTATTATAGGTGCAGGAATAGACCACTGGTACCATAACAATCTTATGTATCGAGCACCTATAAATGCATTGATACTTTGTGGGTGTATTGGAGTCAATGGTGGCGGTTTAAATCACTATGTTGGCCAGGAAAAATTGGCTCCAGCGGAGCCTTGGGGAGCGATTGCCTTTGCAAAGGATTGGCAAGGTCCTGTAAGGCTACAAAACTCGCCCTCTTGGCATTACATGCACACTGATCAATGGCGCTACGATGGTGATTACGATGAGATTAATTCATCTCCAGAAGAGCATAATTTATCAAAAGGACATACCGCCGATCTAAATGCAAAGGCCGTAAGAAACGGATGGCTTCCGTTTTTCCCTCAATACAAAGAAAATTCTTTAGATCTTTGTAGTGAGGCTCAAAATAATGGAGCGAACAGCGACGAAGAAATCAAGCAGTATGTTTTTAAAAAGATAACATCTAAAGAGATCACTCCTGCAATCGAAGACATAGATGCCGAAGAAAGCTTTCCTCGGGTCTGGTATATTTGGCGAGGTAACGCGATCGGTACTTCATCCAAAGGTCATGAATATTTTTTAAATCACTACCTAGGGACTCATACGAATAAAATTGCAGAAGACTGTGCTCAAGATTCAGTTAAAGAGATAAAGTGGTACGAAGAGGCACCTACGGGTAAAATGGATCTCGTAATTGATATTAATTTTAGAATGGATACTAGTGCTCTTTATTCCGACATCGTTCTCCCTGCAGCTTCTTGGTATGAAAAATTTGATTTAAATACCACGGATATGCACAGCTTTATTCATCCATTGGCCGCGGCCATCCCTCCAGTATGGGAAAGTAAATCCGATTGGCAAACTTTCAGGGAGATTGCCAAACATACTTCTGAACTTGCTAAAAAGCACTTCGGATCACCTGTAAAGGACATAGTATCCGTTCCTCTTCAGCACGACTCGATAGATGAATTATCTCAACCAGAAATAAAAGACTGGGCAAAAGGTGAATGTGAGCCTGTACTTGGAAAGTCAATGTATAAGCTGGTTGTGTGTGAAAGGGATTATACAAAAATTTATGATAAGTACTGTACCTTTGGTCCACTCGCTAGAAATAATGGAATTGGTGCGCATGGTGTGAAGTATGATATAGACGACTTTTACGACAAAATGCTTGAAACTCATCCTACAAAGTCATTCGATGGTAACACCTATCCCTCCTTATATGAAGATATTGAAGTTTGCAACACCATACTCCACCTTGCCTCGGTAACCAATGGTGAATTAGCTTATCGAGCATATAAGAATATGGAAAAAAAGACAGGCTTAAAACTTGCTGATTTAGCTGAGAAAAACCGTTCAATCCGCATGAACTTTAAAGACATACAGGCGGCACCGAAAAGGCTCCATTCGAGTCCTGTTTGGTCGGGCTTAATGGAGGGTAATAGAACTTACTCTGCTTTTACCTATAATGTTGAGAGAATGGTTCCTTGGAGAACCTTAACTGGAAGGCAAAGTCTTTACTTAGATCATGAGGGTTATATTGCTTTTGGGGAAAACCTGCCAACTTATAAGCCGAGTCCAAGTCCAGAGCATTATGGCGACCTCGTAAAAACTAAGCCTGAAGGAAATTGTTTAAGACTAAATTATCTAACCCCTCATGGAAAGTGGCATATACATTCAACCTATGGGGACACCTTGCGCATGTTAACCCTTTCTCGGGGAGCCGAGCCTTTTTGGATGAGTCCAGAAGATGCAAAGAAACTTGATATTGTGGATAATGATTATGTCGAGGTTTTCAATGATCATGGCGTAATTGTTACTCGGGCCAATGTAAGTGCACGTATTCCACCTGGAGTTTGCATCGTCTATCACGCCACTGAGAGGACATACTCGGTTCCGAAATCTCCGATACGTGGGAACAAAAGAGCGGGGATGAACAACTCGTTAACAAGGGTGCATTTAAAACCGAATTTAATGGTGGGAGGTTATGCTCAGTTTACCTATCACTTTAATTATTGGGGACCGACTGGAGTAAATCGGGATACCCATATTTTAGTACGTAAACTGGATAACCCTACTTGGTAGGTTGGAAAACAAGGAAGAGTGAATGAATATTAGATCTCAAATCTCAATGGTGTTTCATCTAGACAAGTGTATTGGATGCCATACCTGTTCCATTGCTTGTAAGAACCTTTGGACTGATAGGAAAGGTGCAGAATACATGTGGTGGAACAATGTCGAGACCAAGCCTGGGACAGGCTATCCTCACAAGTGGGAAAATCAGGATGATTACAAAGGCGGTTGGGTTAAGAAGGGTAAAAAAGTGGACCTTCGAGGAGCTGGAAAATTCAGATCCTTGAAAAATGTATTTCACAATCCTAATCAACCGACTCTTGATGATTATTATGAGCCTTGGACATATAGCTATTCTGACTTGATTGATTCTCCGGAGGGTAATGATCAACCTACGGCCAGACCAGTATCTTTAATTACTGGAGAGAAAATGGAAGTCAAATCAGGTCCGAATTGGGATGATGATCTTGGTGGTTCTGAAATATATGCTAAAAACGATCCCAACTTTGAAGTTCTAAACAAACAAGAGCAGGAGGACCTATTTAAGTTAGAGAAACTTGTAATGATGTACCTTCCTCGAATATGCAATCACTGTTTAAATCCGGCCTGTCTCGCAGCTTGTCCATCTGGTGCTATTTATAAAAGAGGGGAAGATGGAGTTGTTTTAATAAATCAAGAAAAGTGCCGTGCATGGAGAATGTGCGTAACGGCCTGTCCTTATAAAAAGTCTTATTACAACTGGAGCACAGGTAAATCAGAAAAATGTATTCTTTGCTATCCAAGAATAGAAGCTGGAGAAGTTCCAGCTTGTATGCATTCTTGTGTTGGGAGAATTCGCTATTTAGGTGTTCTTCTCTATGATGCGGACAAATTAGAAAAAGTTGTTCACATGGATGAAGATAAGCTTATTGACGGACAATTAGATGCCATCGTTGACCCTTTTGACCCTAAAAATATTCAAGAGGCCCGAGCAAATGGTGTTAGTGATGCGATGATCGAAGCGGCACAGAAATCCCCCATTTATAAATGGGTGAAAGAATGGGGAATGGCCTTACCTCTTCATGCTGAATATAGAACTTTGCCTATGCTTTTTTATGTTCCACCTCTTCTACCAGTAATGGGTAATGTGAGTGAGAATATCTATAACCAGGAAAAGCAAACGTACTTCACTAGCATTGATGACTGCCGCTTACCTGTTAAATACTTAGCAAATCTCTTTTCTGCCGGCGATGAAGGTAGAGTACGTCAGGTTCTTAAAAAATTAATGGCCGTTAGAATTCACCGTCGTGGTGTAACAGTTAAGGATGTCCAAGAAGAGCATGTAAAAGGATGTCTTCAGGAATCAGGAATGTCTGATGAAATGGCTGAGGCCATCTATAAGCTTTCCTCTTTATGCACCTTTGAAGAACGTTTTGTCATTCCAGCAAGTCATAAAGAAGAGGCAATTGAAATGACGAAAATGGTTTTAGATCATAAGGGTGAAACAGGCTTTGGCTTCAAGGACAAGCCTGAAAGGATTTTATAGTAGGAGCTGTTTATGGAGAAATATGAGCTTCTGGCGAAGCTAATCAATTATCCTGGTAGTGAGTTTTTGGAAGAGGCTAAAATGGCAAGGGCCCACCTTGATAAGGCTTATCCCGCAACGACTGAGCTTATGGAAAACTATATTTCAGCGATAAAAGAAATCAGCTTAGACAAGATACAAGAAAGTTATACAACCACTTTTGATCTTCAACAAATGTGTTCCCTCGATGTTGGATATGTCATGTTTGGAGAGGATTATAAGAGAGGGGAGTTTTTAGTAAACGTTCAAAGACTTTGTAAAGAACATCAAGTTGATGTGAAAAGTGAACTGCCCGATCATTTGCCAAACATGCTGGTTCTGTTGCCGAGATTGCCAGAGGAAGAACGAAAGGAAGTAGCTCAGAAGATACTTATTCCCGCTCTTGAAAAGATGGTAAGCACCCTCAACCAAGGGGATGCAAACAAGAACTTTTTTGTCCTGCCATTGCAGGTGATAGAAAAAATATTAAATACAGACTTTGAAATAAAGAAGAGAAGAAAAGCCCTTTATGGAGGCCCAAGATGTTAATCAAAAGCTTAAACCAATTTTTATTTGTAATATTTCCTTATATTGCAGTGGTCTTAATGTTGGTTGTGTCTTTATATCGCTATTTTAACAATAGTTATAAATTCTCTTCCCTTTCTTCTGAGTTTTTGGAAGCCGACAAGCTCTTCTGGGGTTCTGTTCCATGGCACTATGGAATTTTAACTGTGCTGGGTGGACATGTTTTGGCCTTTCTTTTTCCAAAAGAATTTATAGCATTTGGCTCTGTTCCTATACGTCTGTTAATTTTGGAGGTTACGGCCTTAATTTTTGGACTACTTGCTCTTTTCGGGCTTGTTATGTTGATTCATAGACGCTTGACCCATCCAAGAATCAAGGTCGTTACAAGCAAGATGGACTTATTGGTTTTATTTTTTCTATTGGTTCAAACAGGATCTGGTGTAGGTACAGCTGTATCATACAGATGGGGAAGCATTTGGTATGCACACTCAATGGTTCCCTACTTGAAGTCATTACTTTGCTTCAAGCCTGACTTACTCTATTTGGCTTCAATGCCTTGGCTCGTAAAAGTCCATGTCGTAAATGCCTTTTTGATAATAGCATTTCTCCCCTTTACGAGACTTGTACACTTTTTAGTATTGCCGGTTCCCTATATTTGGCGTGCTTGGCAAGTGGTAATTTGGAATTATGATCGTAAAAAAATTAGGAAAACTGATAGGTAAAATCTGATGAAAAACAAGTTTATCGTTTTATTGGGAATAGTTGTTTTTATTGGAATTGGCTATCTCATCACTAAAGAAATGCAGGAAGTTAGCTTTAACGTTAAGTATGAGCCACAGCAACCGATTAACTTTTCTCATAAGATTCATGCTGGGGAAAATAAAATTCAATGTATTTATTGTCATTTCGCTGCGGAGAAAGGACGACATGCGGGAATTCCGCCTGTTCAGTTATGTTTGAATTGTCATTCGAAAGTAAAAATGGATTCACCGGAAATTAAAAAACTCAAAACATCTTTGGACACGGGAAAAACTATTGAATGGAAAAAGGTTCATCACTTTCCAGACTTTGCCTATTTTAATCACAGCCAACATGTGAAGGTTGGAAAAATAAGTTGTCAAGAATGTCATGGTCCAGTTGAAACAATGACACGAATGAGACAAGAAAAAATGTTAAATATGGGTTGGTGTCTTAACTGTCACCGACAAAAAGGAATTGCCCCTCCTGAAGATCATAAAAGTAGGGCCGGGGGCGACTGTGCCCGCTGTCATTATTAGAATTTTGGTGGTGGTAAGGATATAAGATGACAAAAAAAATTGAATATTGGCAAGACATTGAAAATAAAACATTAGATCCCGAAGTTCTAAAATCAGAATTTGCCGATGGGGAGCTAAGTTTTGATATTGGAAGCGTTAAAAAAAGTAGGCGAAGCTTTTTAAAGACAATGGGTTTCTCCTTTTCAGCGATGCCCCTTCTTTCTTCTTGCTTAAGAATCCCTGTTAAAAAGGCCATGCCGTATATTTTTAAAAGTGAGCAGGTTGTTCCCGGTGTAGCTAATTGGTATGCCACGAGTATTGATCCATCATTTGGCGCATCACTACTAGTTAAAACTCGTGAGGGGCGGCCAATAAAGATTGAGGGGAATCCTTTATCTCTGGTGACTCGAGGGGGAACAATGGCCTCTGATCAAGCATCAGTTTTATCACTTTATGACTCTCATAGATATAAAGGACCAAAAATAAAAGGTGTTAATACTCAATGGCTACAAATTGACGAAGAAGTTAAAGAAAAATTGAAATTACTTATTGATGAGGGCAAAGAAATTCATCTAATTACTGGACCAATCAGTTCCCCGTCTACAATTAGAGTAATAAAAAAACTCAAAAAAAAATATCCAACTTTAAAGCACCTAGTATATGAACCAGCTGGTGCCGAATCCATTTTACAAGCAAATAGAGACTGCTTTGGAATTTCATCATATCCACAATTCTTAATAGAAAATACAAAATTAATTGTAAGTTTTTCTGCTGATTTTCTGGGGACATGGATATCTCCAGTTGAATTTACAAAGCAATACAGTGCTAGTCGAGACCTGTTAAAAAATAAAACCATGTCTAGGCACATACATTTTGAATCAATGATGACTTTAACTGGTTCTAATGCTGATGAGAGGTATACTGTCTCTCCATATGAGGAGCATGCTTTTATCATTAATTTATTAGCATATCTTCAGAAAAAAGGAGGAGACCAGTACCTTCCACAAGGAGAAAAGTTACCTCCAACTAATAGATTAGCAGTGGCAAAAATCGGAGATGAGCTGTGGAATAATAAAGGACAATCTCTCGTGCTTGCCGGTAGTTCTAATAAAAATTGCCAAATTATGGTTAATGCCATCAATGAAATATTAGAAAATTATGGAAAAACTTTAATTTTAAAAGAGAGGCCTCATTTTCTAGGTCCAGATCTTAATGAAATTGAAAAATATTTTTCATCCAATATTAGTAATCATGGAGTCATTTTTTGGGATGTAAATCCCGTTTACGACTATCAAAACGCAGATCTTGTAGCTAATTATATTAAACGCAGCTCTGTTAGCGTTTCTTTATCTACAAAACCTGATGAGACAAGTGAAGTTTGTAGCTATGTCATGCCTGCAAATCATTATTTGGAGGCATGGAATGATTATATTAATTCTAATGATCAATTATTAATTGCCCAACCTGTGATTCAACCTCTATTTTCAACTCGTACAGCTCAAGAGACTTTACTTGTGCTCGCAGACGAAAAAGCTGATTATTATGACTTTATTAAAAATACTGCTAAGTCCGAATTCAAAAATAAGCAAAGCAAATATCTTACGTTTACAGATTTCTGGAACCATACAGTTCATGATGGAGTTGTAAAACTTGGTTTGAAAAATATTAGAGCGAGTAAATTGGACAAAAAAGCGGTGATCATGGCATTTGCTAAAAGTAAGTCTGAAAAAGATAGCAATAAAACCATACTGATCACGTATAAAAGTATTCCTATGGGTACAGGGAGACAGTCAAATAACCCCTGGCTACATGAACTGCCAGATCCTGTAACAAAGGCCACATGGGGCAACTATTTTCTTATCAGTAAAAAGAAAGCCGATTCTTTAGGTTTAAAAACAGGCTCTGTTATTAAAGTGAGTTCAAAAAAACACGCGCTTGAACTACCAGTGGTTGTACAACCAGGAATGAGCGAAAATACACTGTCTCTAGCATTGGGATATGGTCGCAAGATATCAGGCAAGGTTGGAAAAAATCTTGGGGGAAATGCTTTCCCGTTTGGAGCAATGAGTGAAGTCAACATAGCTCCGACAGGTAAGATTAAGATGCTCCCCTTGACTCAAACCCACCATTCTATGGAGGGACGTGATATTGTTAGAGAGACTACACTTTCTGAATGGAAACTTAATCCAAAAAGTGGAAATAAAGAGTCTATAAAATTGATCTCCATGTGGCCTAAGCATGATAAAACTGGAGAGCAATGGGCAATGGCCATTGATTTGAATAAGTGTACTGGTTGTTCTGGTTGTGTGATTTCCTGTAATGCTGAAAACAATGTCCCTGTAGTCGGTCCAGAAGAAGTAAAAAATCGTAGGGAAATGCACTGGCTTAGAATTGATCGCTATTACAAAGGAAGTGATGAAAACCCAGAGGTGGTTCATCAACCTGTTATGTGTCAGCACTGTGATAATGCTCCTTGTGAAACTGTTTGTCCGGTATTAGCAACTGTTCAAAGCTCTGATGGTCTCAATCAACAAGTTTATAACCGATGCGTTGGAACCAGGTACTGTGCAAATAACTGTCCTTATAAAGTTAGAAGGTTCAATTGGTTTGATTATCCCCACAATGATCAATATGAAAACATGGTCCTTAACCCAGATATTACCGTTCGCTCTCGGGGCGTTATGGAAAAATGTTCTATGTGTATACAGAGAATTCAAGAAGGTCGATTAGATGCCAAGAAAAAGGGAGAGGAACTTAAAGATGGTGCGGTAAAACTCGCATGTCAACAAAGTTGTCCTGGAGATGCTATTGTATTTGGAAATCTTAACGATCCAAATAGTAATATTTCAAAACTTTTAAATAATGCACGAAATTATAAAATTCTTGAAGAGCTAAATGTTCAGCCTAGAGTAAGTTATCTTACGAAGGTAAGGAATAAAGGATAGAATATGTCTGATGCACATACATCCAGATTGAGAACTCCTTTAATAAGCAAATTTAAAGCTTATAAGGACATAACTGATGAAATACTTAATCCTATTGAAGGTAAACCTACATCTCTTTGGTACGCCGGTTTTGCGCTTTCATCCACAGCTCTTTTAGTTGGTATCATAACTGTTGCCTATCAAATTTTAACCGGGATCGGTACTTGGGGACTCAATAAGACTGTTGGATGGGGATGGGATATTACCAATTTTGTTTTTTGGGTTGGTATTGGTCATGCTGGAACATTGATCTCTGCAATTTTGCTATTGTTTCGGCAAAAATGGAGAACTTCTATTAACAGATCAGCTGAGGCCATGACTATCTTTGCGGTTATGTGTGCAGGGATTTTCCCAGTAATTCATATGGGGCGTCCTTGGCTGGCCCACTGGGTTTTTCCTTATCCCAATGTTCGGGAAATTTGGGTAAATTTTCGTTCTCCCTTACTGTGGGATGTATTCGCCATTAGTACCTATTTCACTGTATCAGCAGTGTTCTGGTATATCGGTTTAATTCCAGACCTAGCATCCATGAGAGACCGTGCCACAGGATTTAAGCACAAAATTTATAGTTTTTTTAGTTGGGGATGGAATGGTTCAAATCGGAGCTGGCATCGTTATGAAATACTTTGTTTAATACTTGCTGGACTAGCAGCTCCTTTGGTTGTTTCAGTCCATACTATAGTTTCTTTTGACTTCGCCACTTCTGTAATACCTGGATGGCACACAACAATATTTCCACCATATTTTGTCACCGGCGCTGTCTTTTCTGGTTTCGCAATGGTTTTAACATTATTAATTATTGCAAGAAAGGTCATGAATTTTGAAAACTACATAACGGTTGGGCACATTGAGGCCATGTGCAAAGTCATCATCCTAACTGGAATGATTGTAGGTTTAGCTTATAGTACAGAGTTTTTTATTGCATGGTATAGCGGTAACCCATACGAGAAGTATGTATTTATGAACAGGGCCTTAGGACCGTATTCTTGGGCCTACTGGACTATGGTTTCTTGTAATGTCATATCTCCTCATTTTCTTTGGTTCAAAAAAATAAGAACTAATATGGCGCTTGTTTTTATTATTTCAATTATTATCAATATTGGAATGTGGTTTGAAAGATTTGTCATTATCGTAACTTCTCTTCATCGAGACTTTTTACCATCAAGTTGGGCGATGTACTCACCAACACATATAGAAATTCTTACTTTTATAGGCAGTTTCGGTCTCTTTTTTACCTGCTTCTTACTTTTTGTAAGATTTTTGCCTGCTATCAATGTGGCGGAAGTAAAGACTGTACTAAAATTTGCTCGTAAAAATGAAGTGAAGGAGAAGCTATGAGTGATTTAGAAAAAAGCTTACTCTTTGGTGTATTTCATGACGAAGAACAAATGATGAGTGCAACAAAAGAATTTAAAGATAGGAATATTCCCATTTATGATGTTTATACACCTTTTCCTGTTCATGGTCTTGATGATTTAATGGGAATTAAAAGATCGAGGCTTCCGATTGTTTGCTTTGTCGCGGGTGGAGTTGGCTTAATAATTGCTATCTATTTTCAACTCTGGACTTCTGCTCATAGCTGGCCTTTAAATGTGGGAGGAAAGCCCTTTAACTCGTTCGTTGCATTTATACCAGTCGCTTTTGAGATAACAGTATTAATGGGGGCTTTAACTACAGTGGCAGCCTTTTTTATTGCTTGCAGATATTATCCAGGTAAAAAAACAGATCAACCACATGTTCGAGTTACCAGCGATTCTTTTGTAATTGCAATCGAATGTGGAAATGCGGCCATTAATACACACTTAGTCCGCAATGTTTTTAGAAAATATGGAGTAAAGGAAATTTCAAAACGGGGGGTGGTTCAATGAGAATTAATACATTCATTCTAACAATAATCTTCCCCGCAATATTAACGATAATCTCAGGATGCAGTAAAAATCCTAATGAAACGGGAGTTGAAATCTTTCCAGATATGGTTCACTCAGTAGCATTCGAAGCATACAGTGAAAATTCGAATACAAAAGATGGAAAGACAATGCTTTTACCCCCCAGAGGTACTATCGCACGGGGGAAATTACCCTTTCCTTATGGAAAAGGAGAGTCTGAGGCAAAGCGAGCGGGGGTAGAGCTTGTGAATCCATATATAAAGTCTGAAGAAAGATTAAATAGAGGAAAAGAAGTTTACGATAACTTTTGTCTTGTTTGTCATGGAAGTAAAGGAAAGGGCGACGGCCCCATTATTCCTAAGTTTCCAAATCCTCCATCCCTCACGGGGAGAAGAATTAGAAAATATAAGGATGGAAGATTATTTCACATAATTTCGCGAGGCTCGGGGGATATGCCAAGTCATGCTGAGCAGATTAGTGAAGAAGATAGATGGAATTTAATTCAGTACGTTAGGTTTATACAAGAGACCTATAGTAGAAAATAGAGGAAGCTATGGAGCTAACTACAAAAATAAAAAGTAGTACTAAAAAGTTTGACTTCAAGATAGACACCAAACGAATGTTAATCTCAGGCATTCTCATGGGGATAGGATGTTTCGTCTGGGGCTATCTAGATTCACCTGAAAGGGCCTGGATAAACTATTTGATTAATATGAATTACTTCATTTCTCTTGCGCTAGGTGGAACAGTTATTGTCGGAATTTCAGCTGTTACCAAGGCAAGTTGGACTACACCCTTTAAAAGGATTCCTGAATCTCTATCCAGTTTTCTTCCCGCTGGATTGGTTCTCTTTTTGGGATTGTTTTTCGGTGTTCACACCATATATGAGTGGAGTCATTCAAACATTGTTGCGAACGATCCCATTTTACTTGGCAAATCTTCATATCTGAACATTCCATGGTTCATGATTAGGGGGGGCGTTTTTTTAATATTGTGGATTGCTCTAAGCAAAAGATTAGTAGGTCTATCTCGAAAACAAGATAAAGCAATAGATGATTCTTTAAGCGGGAAGATGACTTTTTGGAGTGTTATTTTTTTGATCTTTTTTGGTCTTAGTTATTCATTTGCAAGTTTTGACTGGTTAATGTCACTTAAACCCCATTGGTTTAGTACAATTTTTGCCGTCTATAATTTTTCAGGATTATTTGTAAACGCTCTTTGTGTTGTTACATTGATGCTGATTTGGCTACAAAAGAAAGGTTATTTTCAAGATGTAAATGAGAATCACTATCACGACCTCGGTAAGTTGATTTTTGGATTTAGCACTTTTTGGGCCTATATTTGGCTG